>NZ_JBNNVU010000022.1:0-71990 GCF_050280705.1 Pseudomonas sp. NPDC089530
GCATCCGGGCGCGCGGTGCGCTTGGCGACGCTCTTGATGCGTTCGACCAATGCTTCACCGGCGTCGATGTCTACACCGGCGTCTTTGTAGCTCAGGGAGGGTTGCTTGCTCATGATCCAGGCCTTTAGGGGGGATTCAGGGGGTATGGACCGAGTCCAGGGAGGCCATTGAAAACGTCGCGGCGGCACTGCCGCACGATCATTTCAACGACCCCGGCTGTTGCCGGTCTGCGAAGGCGCGCGATTTTATCAGGCTTGAGGTGTAGCGGCCATCCTCGGGCCGACGGGCAGGGCACATCCGCTTAAAAAAAACCGTGACGGCACGTGTCGATCCCGTCGCTCGGGTCTGTATAAGGTATAGCCTTGTACCGGCTGTCATTATGACAGCGCCAAAACTTCCAGCGATCGGGTGAATGTTTGCCCGGGCTTTGTGGTCACAGCCTGGCTCAACCCTGTTCACGCGGTCAGTTCCAGCCGCTTTTTGCCGTCGGGAATCTTCCATGCGTTTGCGTAAATTTCTTTTTGTGGGCTGTTTGTCGTTGATCAGCCTGGCGAGTCATGCCGAAACCCTCAATGGCCTGTATCAGGTTCACGAACCGGTCGCCAACCAGACTCCCGGCGAGCGGGACCAGGCCACCCAGCGTGCCCTGGAAACCCTGGTGCTGCGCCTGACCGGCGACAGCAAGGCCTTGCAGGGCCCGGGGCTGGCAGCGATCCGCAAGGACCCGCAGCAGATCATCAGCCAGTACGGCTACGACGCCGGTCCGCCCGAAAGCCTGCAGGTCGATTTCGATCCGGTCAGCACCGACCGTGCACTGCGTCAGGCCGGCCTGTCGCTGTGGGGCAGCAATCGTCCGTCGATCCTGGGTTGGTGGCTGACCGATTCCACCGAAGGTTCCAGCCTGGTCGGCGACGGCCAGGCCAGTGCCGCGCCGCTGCGCCGCGCGGCCCAGCATCGCGGTTTGCCGCTGCGTTTGCCGCTGGCCGACCTGAGCGAGCAGATTGTCGCCACGGCGCCGAATCTCGAAGGTGCCGATCCGGCGCCATTGCAGGCTGCCTCGGAGCGCTACGGAACGGACGCGCTGCTGGCGGTGCACGCCCGCGAAGAGGGCGGCCAGTGGCAGGCCAAATGGCGTCTGTGGCTGGGAGGCCAGAAGGAGCAGGGCAGCGTCCAGGGCGCCGATGTGCCGGCCCTGGCCGATGCGGTGCTGCTTGCGGTCAGTCAGCGCCTGGCGCCCCGTTTCGTGACCAGGCCGGGTGCCTCCAGCGAACAGCTGCTGGAAGTGCAGGGCATGAACCTGGAACATTACGCGGCGCTGGGGCATTTGCTCGAGCCTTTCGGGGGGCGTTTGCAGAGCGTCGATGGCGATCGTTCGGTTTATCGGGTCAGCGGCAGTGCCGAGCAATTGCGGGCGCAATTGAGCCTGGCGCGTTTGCAGGAAGTCCAGGCGAGTGCCGCGCCTGCCCAGCCGACCGTCCAAGGCTCGGTCCCTGTACCTGCGCCTGCCGCGCAGCTGCATTTTCGCTGGTAGATTTTCTTTCTTTATATAGAAGCAATGGAGTGGTTCATGGCTGATACGCGTCGTTGGGTCTGGTTGGGTGGGCTGGTCCTGCTGTGTGGGTTTGTCTACCTGTTGCACCCGATCCTGACACCGTTCCTGGTGGCCTTGCTGCTGGCCTATCTGTTCGATCCGCTGGTGGACCGCCTGGAAAGGTTCGGCTTGTCGCGGACCTGGGGCGTGGTGGCGGTATTCGCGCTGTTCACCCTGATCGTCATGGCGTTGTTGCTGGTGCTGGTGCCGATGCTCGCCAAGCAGTTGCTGCGCCTGTATGAGCTGGCGCCGCAGATGCTTGACTGGTTGCAGCACACGGCGATGCCCTGGGCCCAGTCCAAGCTCGGTCTGGCCGATGGCTTCTGGAAGTTCGACAAGGTCAAGGCGGCGATCAGCGAACACATGGGGCAGACCACCGATATCGTCGGTGTGATCCTCAGTCAGGCAACGGCTTCCAGCCTGGCGCTGATCGGCTGGCTGGCCAACCTGGTGCTGATTCCGGTAGTCAGCTTTTACCTGCTGCGCGACTGGGACCTGATGATGGCGAAGATCCGCAGTCTGTTGCCCCGGGATCGCGAAGCGCGCGCGGTGGCGCTGGCCGGGGAATGTCATGAAGTGCTGGGGGCCTTCGTCCGTGGCCAGTTGCTGGTGATGGTCGCTCTCGGCGGGATCTATGCCGCCGGCCTGATGCTGGTCGGCCTGGAGCTGGGGTTGTTGATCGGTCTGATTGCCGGCCTGGCGGCGATCGTGCCGTACATGGGCTTCGTCATCGGCATCGGCGCGGCGCTGATTGCCGGCTTGTTCCAGTTCGGCGGCGACCTGTACCCCATGATTGGCATCGTTGCGGTGTTCATGGTCGGCCAGGCCCTGGAAGGCATGGTGCTGACGCCCTTGCTGGTGGGTGACCGGATCGGCCTGCACCCGGTGGCGGTGATCTTCGCGATTCTTGCGGGGGGAGAGCTGTTCGGTTTCACCGGCGTCCTGCTGGCTTTGCCGGTGGCGGCGGTGATCATGGTACTGGTGCGCCATGTACACGACCTGTACAAGGATTCGGATATCTACAGTGGTGGCGAGGAGTCCGGGCAGTAACGGGCCTTGCCTGGGCTTTCGAGGCGCCCGGGTATGGGCGGGTGGCTCCGAAGGCCTTTGCAGCTGTCACATCCAGCGTCAAAGAAACCCTCGGGATTTCTTCAAGCTGACGCAAACCTTTGATTTTGCTCGTGGTCTGCTACATTGTGCGCCCGGCGTCACGGGTATAAACTTTGCAAACTTTACACAGAGGCCACTAACGGTTCGTTTGGAACTGTTCAGTCAGCATGAAACCGATTCAGCTGCCCCTAGGTGTGCGTCTGCGGGATGACGCCACCTTCATCAACTACTACCCAGGCGCCAATGCCGCTGCACTCGGCTATGTCGAGCGGCTTTGCGAAGCCGACGCTGGCTGGACCGAAAGCCTGATCTACCTCTGGGGTAAGGATGGGGTAGGGCGCACGCACTTGCTGCAGGCGGCCTGCCTGCGCTTCGAGCAGTTGGGGGAGCCGGCGGTCTATCTGCCCCTGGCGGAGTTGCTGGATCGCGGCATCGAAATCCTCGACAACCTGGAACAGTACGAACTGGTTTGCCTGGACGACTTGCAAGCGGTGGCGGGCAAGGCTGACTGGGAAGAGGCGCTGTTCCATCTGTTCAACCGTCTGCGTGACAGCGGTCGGCGCTTGCTGATCGCTGCTTCGACTTCTCCGCGGGAGCTGCCGGTAAAGCTGGCGGACCTCAAATCGCGCCTGACCCTGGCGCTGATCTTCCAGATGCGCCCACTCTCCGATGAAGACAAACTGCGGGCGTTGCAATTGCGTGCTTCCCGTCGCGGGCTGCACCTGACCGACGAAGTCGGGCACTTTATCCTGACTCGCGGTACCCGCAGCATGAGCGCCCTGTTCGAGCTGCTGGAGCGCCTCGACCAGGCTTCCCTGCAAGCCCAGCGCAAGCTCACCATTCCCTTCCTCAAGGAAACCCTGGGCTGGTAAAACAGCGGCCCGCAGGGGATTTTCGGTATATTTCAGGCGCCAGAAAACCCGCATCCGGAAGCGCTTCCAGAGGCGTGTGGGTTTAAAATGGGCTTAAGGCCTTAGATGTAAGCGAGAAACCGATAAGTCACAAAATAATCGATTGAATTTGCAAATAAGAGCGATAGAGGGCATAGTCGCGGCTTCTTTATAACTTTAAGCCACGGTCGTGCCCATGCTGAAGCGCTTCGCACCCCTCGTGCCTCTTGCACTCGTCACCCTGTTGTATGGTTGCGCCACCCACTCTCCGGTGAGCCAACAAGAACAGCAACAACAGGCTCAATACTCTTCAAAAGCCCAGTCTTCTGCTCTTTTCCAGGAAGAACTGGCAACCGAAAAAGAACTTGCCGAGTTCGCAGGCAGCAAGCCTTACCAGCTGCCGGTCCTGGCTGACAGCATTCTCGAGCGTGGCCGCTCCCTGATCGGTACCCGTTACCGTTTCGGCGGTACCTCAGAAGCCGGCTTCGATTGCAGCGGTTTCATCGGCTACCTGTTCCGTGAAGAAGCCGGCATGAATCTGCCGCGCTCCACTCGCGAAATGATCAACGTGGATGCTCCTCTGGTTGCGCGCAACAAGCTGCAGCCGGGCGATCTGTTGTTCTTCGCCACCAATGGCCGCCGCGGTCGTGTCAGCCACGCTGGCATCTACCTGGGCGACGACCAGTTCATCCATTCCAGCAGCCGCCGCAGCGGTGGTGTCCGGGTGGACAGCCTGGGCGACAGCTACTGGAGCAAGAGCTTCATCGAAGCCAAACGCGCCCTCGCCATGGCCCCGACCGTGGTCACCGCACGTAAATAAGCGGACTTTTTGTAAGGCAAACTTAAAGTCTTACTTGAAGTTTGGTGCGTAGTCGCTAGAATCCTGATCTATTGTTGAAAACTAACCGCGTAAGCCCTGCTTACGCGGTTTTGTTTTCGGCCTCACGGCAGAGAAAGCCGCATCCAGATCAGGATTGTTCTGTATATGTCGACGTCGGCCCGCCTCGCATTGATCGTTCTCGCCGCGCTGCTCAGCGCGTGTGCCAGCCGTACCCCGCCACCCGCGCCTGTGGTACGTGCTCCGGTTTTCAATTCTCCCCAGACCTTCTCGCCAGCTGCCGAAGACGTGCTGTTCCGTGCGTTGGGCCTGGTGGGCACGCCTTATCGCTGGGGTGGCAATACGCCGGACTCCGGTTTCGATTGCAGCGGCCTGATCGGTTATGTCTACCGCGATGCCGCCGGTATCTCGCTGCCCCGTTCGACCCGAGAAATGATTGGCATGCAGGCGCCGGATGTCGGCAAGAATGCCTTGCAGACCGGCGACCTGATATTTTTTGCTACCAATGGCGGTTCCCAGGTCAGCCATGCCGGCATCTATGTCGGCGAAGGCCGCTTCGTGCATGCGCCGGCCACGGGCGGCACGGTGAAGCTGGACAGCCTGTCCAAGGCCTATTGGCAAAAAGCCTACCTGAGCGCCAAACGTGTGCTGCAGCCAGAGCACCTGGCGCACAACCCTTAGGTTCTTTTCTGCGTCGAGGTGGTCATGACCGCTCGTACCCTCAACCTCGACGACGCCCTCTATCACTACCTGCTCGACGTTTCCCTGCGCGAAACGCCGCTGCTGCGCCGTCTGCGCGACGAAACCCAGGCGCTGCCCATGGCGCGTTGGCAGGTGGCGCCTGAACAGGGGCAGTTCCTGGCATTGCTGGTCAGGCTGGTCGGCGCCAGGCGGGTGCTGGAAGTCGGGACTTTCACGGGTTACAGCGCCCTGTGCATGGCCATGGCCTTGCCCGAGGACGGTCAGTTGATCTGCTGCGACATCCCGGGTGACTACAACGCCACCGCGCACCGCTACTGGCAGGAAGCAGGTGTCGCCGGGCGCATCGAGCTGCGTCTGGCGCCGGCACTCGAGACGCTGGCGCGGATCGAGCGCGAGGAAGGCGAAGCGGGTTTCGACCTGGTCTTCATCGACGCCGACAAAGCCAATTACCCCGCCTACTTGGAAAGTGCCCTGCGCCTGCTGCGGGTGGGTGGCCTGGCGGTATTCGATAACACCCTATGGAGCGGCCGGGTGCTGGAGAGCAATCCCCAGAGCGAAGACACCCGGGCCATCCAGGCACTCAACCGTGCCTTGAAGGATGACCCGCGTGTCGACCTGTCGCTGCTCCCCCTGGGGGATGGTTTGAGCCTGTGCCGCAAGCGTTGAACCTATTGCGCCTTGGCGGCTGAAACGCGCCAGACCTTGTTGCCGACATCGTCGGCCACCAACAGATCCCCTTGCTTGTCGATCACCACCCCGACCGGGCGGCCCATGGCTTTTTCGTCGGCACTCAAGAAGCCGGTCAGCACATCCACCGGTTGACCCACTGGCTTGCCATTGGCGAAGGGCACGAAGATCACCTTGTAGCCGCTATGGGGCTTGCGGTTCCATGAGCCGTGCTGGCCGATGAACACGCCCTGGGTGAACGGCGCCGGCAGCTTGCTGCCTTCGGCGAAGGCCAGGCCCAGGGAGGCGGTGTGCGGGCCGATGGCGTAGTCGGGGGCGATGGCCTTGGCTACCAGCTCCGGGTTCTGCGGTGTGACTCGTACGTCCACATGCTGGCCGTAGTAGCTGTAGGGCCAGCCATAGAAGGCGCCGTCCTTGACCGAGGTGATGTAGTCCGGCACCAGGTCGCTGCCGATCTCGTCGCGTTCGTTGACCGCGGTCCACAGTTGCCCGCTGTGCGGCTCCCAGGCCATACCGTTGGGGTTGCGCAGGCCGGAGGCGAAAATCCGCTGCTGGCCGCTGGCGCGATCGACTTCCCAGATAGCGGCGCGACCTTGTTCCTGGTCCAGGCCGTTCTCGCCCACGTTGCTGTTGGAGCCAACCGTGACATACAGCTTGCTGCCGTCCTTGCTGGCAATCACGTTTTTGGTCCAGTGGTGGTTCAGCGTACCGCCCGGCAGGTCGACCACTTTGGTCGGTTGGGCGGTGATCTTCGTGTCACCGTCCCGATAGGGGAAGCGCAGCAGCCGATCGGTATCGGCGACATACAAGTCGTTGCCCACCAGCGTCATGCCGAACGGTGAGTTGAGGTTTTCCAGGAAGACCGTGCGGGTTTCCGCCACGCCGTCGTGGTCCTTGTCCCGCAGCAGGGTGATGCGGTTCGGGCTGGGCACGCCTGCACCGGCGCGGCTCATGATCTTGCCTGCGATCCAGCCACGAAAGCCCCTGTCGTCATCGGGTTTGGCCGGGGCGTTGGTCTCTGCCACCAGTACATCGCCGTTGGGCAGCACGTACAGCCAGCGTGGGTGGTCCAGGCCTTCGGCGAACGCGGCCACCTGGGTGCCGGCGGCGGCCACGGGTTTGGCGCCAGCGGACCAGCCGATCGCCGGGGCGATGTTCACGGTCGGGATCAGGGTCGGGTTCGGTTCAGGCAGTTTTGGCGAGGGGCCGGTGCCGTCGGATACCTGGAGGCTGGAGCTCTCGCCACAGGCGACCAGGCCTGTGGCGACACTGATGAGGATGGCGTATCGAAGCTTGAGCATGCTGATTTCCCTATGAATGCACGAGTCGGTGTCGTCATAGAGAAGCACAGGCTGGCAATGGTTCAAACCATTCAGTGGGCTTCCTTGAACAGCACGGCGACGCCAGGGTGATAGTTGCCGGCCTCGTTGTGCAATTTGCGGTAGGCGTAGGGGAAGTACCAGGCCACGGCGCAGCAATGTTCCTTCTGCAGGTCGTCGACCATGTCCTGCAGTTCTTCCGGAGTGGCGCTGTGCTGGCTCTTCTGCGGCGTGACGAACAGGCAGCCGAGCTTCAGGTCGCTGGGGTAGCTGGCCTTTTTCGCGTCGCTGGCGGCGTCCAGCAGCGGCTGGGTCAGGCGCAGGCTGTTGACCCGGGGCCAGCGCTGGGTGGCCTGGATATAGACCCGTTCCTCCGGCGTGGCGATATACAGGTCGGTGCGCCCGTTACGGTTGCCTTCTTCGAGCTGTTTTTTGCTCGGGGTGTGTTCCAGGGTGACCATTTCCGCCATCCAGGCCGCGGATGAGAGCAACCCCAGGTTGGCTTGTTCGTCGAACCAGTACGGGCTTTCGTTATCGCCGCGCACGGTGTTGTAGCGGTCGATGCAATCGAACCAGCGTTCCAGGGCAGGGCGCAGGAACTCCAGTTTCGGATTGCTGATGATCATGCCTTGCATCGGACTTTTCCTATTCTTTTTGAGATTGTGGAATTTTTTAACGAGATTATGGCTATTTGATATCACTGCACTGAGTGTGGCACAAGATTGGCGCCACGTTTCCGATAGGCAGCATTTCGCCCATCCGTCAGGCCCTGGCTTTCATTGACGCTCCACCCCCAACCCTCTAACCTTCGCGACTTGTTTCAGGTGCTCTGTGACCCGCTGGTCGACAGAGTGAAACAGGGAAGCCGGTGAGTCCCCGTGCCGACAGGGCACCCCTGACGATTCCGGCGCTGCCCCCGCAACGGTAAATGAGTCAAGACTGCGCCTGATGCCACTGTGTCGAGTGTCGACATGGGAAGGCGCGCAGTTGGGCATCCGCCACTCACAAGCCCGGAGACCGGCCTGATCCATCCAACGGCATCACGGTGGGCGATGCCAGGCTTGCGCCGTCTATTCCTATGCCTGCCCCCCGTTATCCAGCCCCAACGGAGAGCTGCCCCATGACTGAATCCCCCGATCGTGACGAACGCCATCTGGCGCGCATGCAACGCAAAAAGGCCGTGATCGATGAACGTATCGCCAACTCGCCGAACGAGTGCGGCTTGCTGCTGGTGCTGACCGGCAACGGCAAAGGCAAGAGCAGCTCGGCCTTCGGCATGCTCGCGCGGGCCATGGGCCACGGCATGCAATGCGGTGTGGTGCAGTTCATCAAGGGCCGCAACAGCACCGGCGAGGAGTTGTTTTTCCGCCGCTTCCCGGAGCAGGTGCGCTTCCACGTGATGGGCGAGGGCTTTACCTGGGAGACCCAGGACCGCCAGCGCGACATCGCCGCGGCCGAAGCCGCCTGGGCGGTGTCCCGCGAACTGCTGCGCGATCCGAATATCGGCCTGGTGGTGCTCGATGAGCTGAACATCGCCCTCAAGCACGGTTACCTCGACCTGGATCAGGTGCTCAGCGACCTGCAGGCCCGACCGCCGATGCAGCATGTGGTGGTCACCGGGCGCGGCGCCAAGCCGGAAATGATCGAAATGGCCGACACCGTCACCGAGATGGGCATGCTCAAGCATGCCTTCCAGGCCGGGATCAAAGCGCAGAAAGGCGTCGAACTGTGAGTGATGCCCGTCATTGTCCGGCGGTACTGATTGCCGCCCCGGCCTCCGGCCAGGGCAAGACCACCGTGACCGCCGCGCTGGCCCGCTTGCATCGCAATCAGGGACGCAAGGTACGCGTGTTCAAGTGCGGCCCGGACTTCCTCGACCCGATGATTCTCGAGCGCGCCAGCGGCGCGCCGGTGTATCAACTGGACATGTGGATGGTCGGCGAGCAGGAGAGCCGACGCCTGTTGTGGGAAGCCGCGGGCGAGGCGGACCTGATTCTGATCGAAGGCGTGATGGGGTTGTTCGACGGCACCCCGTCCAGCGCCGATCTGGCGCGGCATTTCGGGGTGCCGGTGCTGGGGGTGATCGATGGCACGGCCATGGCCCAGACCTTCGGCGCCCTGGCGTTGGGGCTGGCGCGTTATCAGCCGGACCTGCCGTTCGCCGGGGTGCTGGCCAACCGAGTCGGCACCCTGCGCCATGCGCAGTTGCTCGAAGGCAGCCTGACTGAGGGGCTGCGCTGGTACGGCGCCTTGTCCCGGGAAACCGGGATCGAACTGCCGAGCCGCCACCTGGGCTTGGTGCAGGCCAGCGAACTCAACGACCTGGACCTGCGGCTCGACGCAGCGGCAGCGGCCCTGGCCGACAGTTGCGAAGTGGCCTTGCCCCCGGCCGTCGAGTTTGCCGCGCCCCAGGTGGTGGCCGTCGAGCCGCTGCTGGCCGGCGTGCGCATTGCCGTGGCCCGGGACGAAGCCTTTGCCTTTACCTATGGCGCGAGCCTGGATCTGCTGCGGGCCATGGGCGCCGAGCTGCGCTTTTTCTCGCCGATCCATGACACCACGCTGCCCGAGGCGGACAGCCTTTACCTGCCGGGCGGTTACCCGGAGCTGCATCACCGGGCGCTGGCGGCGAATGGCTCGATGCTCAGCGCGATCCGAGAGCATCACGCCATGGGCAAGCCCTTGCTCGCCGAGTGCGGCGGCATGTTGTATCTGCTGGACTCGCTGACCGACGTCGACGGCGAGCGCGCCGAACTGCTGGGCCTGCTGCCCGGCGACGCGGTGATGCAAAAGCGCCTGGCGGCGTTGGCCCTGCAGGCGGTGGAGTTGCCGGAAGGCGCGTTGCGCGGCCACACCTACCACCACTCGTTGACCACTACCGAGCTGGTGCCGATCGCCCGGGGCCTGAGCCCGAATGGCGGGCGTGGCGCGGAAGCGGTGTATCGCGCGGGGCGAATGACCGCCTCTTACGTGCATTTCTATTTTCCGTCCAACCCTGGAGCGGTGGCGGCGCTGCTGGCGCCTGAAGGCGCGAAGCACCCATGACCGACAACGCTTTTTCCGCGGCCGAGCGCGACGCGGTCTACCGCGCGATCGCCGAGCGCAGGGACATGCGCCACTTCACCGGCGGCACGGTCGAGCCACAGGTCCTGCGCCGTTTGCTGGAGGCCGCGCACCAGGCGCCGAGTGTCGGCCTGATGCAGCCCTGGCGTTTCATCCGCATCAGCGATCGGGCGTTGCGTGGGCAGATCCGGCAACTGGTGGAAGAGGAGCGGGTGCGCACGGCCGAGGCCCTGGGCGAACGCTCCGACGAGTTCATGAAGCTCAAGGTCGAAGGCATCCACGATTGCGCCGAGGTGCTGGTGGCGGCGCTGATGGACGACCGCGAGCGGCATATTTTCGGTCGCCGGACCTTGCCGGAAATGGATCTGGCCTCGCTGTCCTGCGCGATCCAGAACCTGTGGCTGGCGGCCCGGGCCGAAGGGCTGGGCATGGGCTGGGTGTCGCTGTTCGAGCCTGTTGCCTTGGCCCGACTGCTGGGCTTGCCGGCCGGGGCCAAGCCGTTGGCGGTGTTGTGCCTGGGGCCGGTCGGCGAATTTTATCCGGCACCGATGCTGGTGCTCGAAGGCTGGGCGCGAGAGCGCCCGCTGAGTGAGTTGCTGTATGAAAATTATTGGGGAGTGAGTCAATGAGCGTGGCGTTGCTGAGTGTCGCCGCAGTGGCGCTGGATGCGTTGCTGGGCGAACCCAAGCGCTGGCATCCGCTGGTGGCGTTCGGTCGTTTTGCCGATCGCATCGAGCAACGTTTCAACTCCGGTGGTCGCGGCTGGCGCAGTCATGGCGTCACCGCCTGGGTCATCGCGGTGCTGCCGCTGACGCTGCTGGTAACGCTGTTTTCCTGGCTGCCCTTGGTCGGTTGGATAGTCGAGATCCTGGCGTTGTACTGCGCCCTGGGCCTGCGCAGCCTCGGCGAGCATGTCGAGCCGGTGGCCCAGGCCTTGCGCAGCGACGACCTGGATCAGGCGCGGCAACGGGTCAGCTATCTCGTCAGCCGCCAGACCAGCGAACTGGACGCCACCGAAGTCGCCCGCGCCGCCACCGAATCGGTGCTGGAAAACGGCAGCGACGCGGTGTTCGCCGCCTTGTTCTGGTTTGCCGTGGCCGGCGTTCCGGGGGTGGTGCTCTATCGTCTGAGCAATACTCTGGATGCCATGTGGGGCTATCGTAATGAACGGTTCGAGCGTTTCGGCTGGGCGGCGGCGAAGATCGACGACCTGCTCAACTACATTCCGGCCCGGCTGGTGGCCCTGACTTACGCGCTGCTGGGCAAGACCCGCCTGGCCCTGAAGTGCTGGCGCCGCCAGGGGCCGACCTGGGACAGCCCGAACGCCGGACCGGTGATGGCGGCCGGGGCCGGGGCCCTGGGCGTCGAGTTGGGCGGCGCGGCGATCTATCACGGCGAGCTGCACCAGCGGCCGCAGCTGGGCGAAGGTCCGGCGGCCGATGCCGGTTCCATCGATCGCGGCTGGCAGCTGGTGCAGCGTGGGGTCTGGTTGTGGCTGCTGATTCTCTGTGTGGGGGCACAATTCTATGCTTGAGCACGGTGGTCGCCTGCGCAAGGCGGCCGAGCAGTACGGCATCGCCGAGGCCGACTGGCTGGACCTGTCCAGCGGCCTGGCGCCCTGGCCCTGGCCCATTCCCGAGATAGGGATTCGCGCCTGGGCGCGCCTGCCGGAAACCGACGACGGCCTGGAGCAGGCAGCCTGCGACTACTACGGCGCGACCCATGTGTTGCCGGTGCCCGGCTCCCAGGCGGCGATCCAGTTGCTTCCGCGTTTACGCCGTGCCGGCAAGGTCGGCGTGTTGTCGCCCTGTTATGCCGAGCACGCCGAAGCCTGGCGTCGCAGCGGCTACATCGTGCGTGAGGTGCTGGAGCAGGAAGTGGACTTCTTCCTCGACAGCCTGGACGTGCTGGTGGTGGTCAACCCGAACAACCCCACGGGCCTGAGCCTGACCCCGGAGCGCCTGTTGGACTGGCATGCGCGTCTGGCCCAGCGCGGTGGCTGGCTGGTGGTGGACGAAGCCTTCATGGACAACACCCCGCAGTTGAGCCTGGCGGCCCAGGCCGATCAGGTGGGGTTGATCGTGCTGCGCTCCTTCGGCAAGTTTTTCGGCCTGGCCGGTGTGCGCCTGGGGTTCGTGCTGGCCGAGCGCAAACTGCTGCGGTTGCTGGCCGAACAGGTCGGGCCCTGGGCCGTCAGCGGGCCGACCCGGGTGCTGGGGCAGGTATGCCTGCGCGACAGCGAAGGCCATGCGCGACAACGGGTACGCAGCGAAGCGGCGAGCCTGCGTCTGGCGCTGCTGCTTGAGCGTTATGGCCTGAAACCCCAGGGCGGCTGCGCGTTGTTCCAATGGCTGATCACCGAGCGTGCCGAGCGAGTGCATGAGTTCATGGCGCTGCGCGGCATCCTGCTGCGGCTGTTCGTCCACAACAGCAGCCTGCGTTTCGGCCTGCCGGCCGACGAGGCCGACTGGGCGCGTCTCGAACAGGCGCTGGTCGCCTATGCCAAGGAGCATCCATGACCACCCTGATGGTGCAGGGCACCACCTCCGATGCCGGTAAAAGTACCCTGGTGACGGCGCTCTGCCGCTGGCTGACGCGTCAGGGCGTGAGCGTCGTCCCCTTCAAGCCGCAGAACATGGCCCTCAACAGCGCGGTGACCGCCGACGGCGGCGAGATCGGCCGGGCCCAGGCGGTACAGGCCCAGGCCGCGTACCTGGAACCGCACACCGACATGAACCCGGTGCTGCTCAAGCCCAACAGCGACACCGGCGCCCAGGTGATCATTCACGGCCGCGCCGTGACGACCATGAATGCCGTGGCCTACCACGACTACAAGGCTATCGCCATGCAGGCGGTGCTGGCTTCCCATCAACGCCTGAGCGCGGCCTATCCGGTGGTGATGGTGGAAGGCGCAGGCTCGCCGGCGGAGATCAATCTGCGCGCCGGCGATATCGCCAACATGGGGTTTGCCGAAGCGGTGGACTGTCCGGTGGTGCTGATCGCCGACATCAACCGCGGTGGGGTTTTCGCCCACCTGGTGGGCACCCTCGAGCTGCTGTCCCCCAGCGAGCAGGCGCGGGTCAAAGGTTTCATCATCAACCGCTTTCGCGGCGATCTCGCCTTGCTGCAACCGGGCCTCGACTGGCTCGAGGCACGTACCGGCAAACCGGTGATCGGCGTGTTGCCCTATGTGCTGGACTTGCACCTGGAAGCCGAGGACGGCATCGACCCCCGTCAGGCCGGCAAGGCCGAGCAGGTGCTGAAAGTGCTGGTGCCGGTGTTGCCGCGCATCAGCAATCACACCGACTTCGACCCGCTGCGCCTGCATCCTCAGGTGGACCTGCAATTCATCGGCCCTGGGCAGGCGATTGGGCCGGCCGATCTGATCATCCTGCCCGGCTCGAAAAGCGTGCGCGGCGACCTGGCGTATCTGCGTGCCCAGGGCTGGGACAGCGCCATCGCCCGGCATCTGCGCTACGGCGGCAAGGTGCTGGGCATCTGCGGTGGTCTGCAGATGCTGGGCGAACAGATGCACGACCCTCTGGGGCTGGAAGGGGCGCCGGGGTCGAGCCCGGGGCTGGGGTTGCTGGCGTTCGAGACGGTGCTGGAGCAAGAGAAGCAACTGCGCAATGTGCGGGGGCGTCTGCTGTTGGAAGAGGCCAGTGTCAGCGGTTACGAGATCCATGCCGGAGTCACCACGGGGCCCGCCCTGGAGCTGCCGGCGGTGACCCTGGACGACGGGCGTTGCGACGGCGCGCGCAGCGCCGACGGGCAGATTCTCGGGACCTACCTGCACGGCCTGTTCGAGACACCGGCGGCCTGTAGCGCGCTGTTGCGCTGGGCGGGGTTGCGCGAGGTGCAGGAGGTCGACTACCACGCCCTGCGCGAGCGCGACATCGAACGCCTGGCCGACCTGGTGGAGCAGCATCTGGACACTGGGCGTCTGCGTCAACTCTGCGGGCTTTAGAAGGTCGGCGCCGGCAGTGCGGCGCCGTTGTGGCGGTATTCACTTCAAGGGTTTCCAAGCATGTTGCAACTGATCCTCGGCGGCGCCCGTTCCGGCAAGAGTCGCTTGGCTGAAAAGCTGGCCGGCGAGAGCGGCCTGGCCGTGACCTATATCGCCACCAGCCAGGCGCTGGACGGTGAAATGAACCAGCGCATCGAGCATCACCGCGAGCGGCGTCCGGCCGACTGGGGTTTGATCGAGGAACCGCTGGAACTGGCGCGGGTGCTGCGCGAAGCCGCGAGCACCGAGCGCTGCCTGCTGGTGGATTGCCTGACGTTATGGCTGACCAACCTGTTGCTGCTGGGCGATCCCGAGCAGCTCGCCCAAGAGCGCGAAGCGCTGCTGGACAGCCTGGCGTCGCTGCCGGGAGAAATCATTTTTGTCAGCAACGAGACCGGAATGGGTGTCGTGCCGCTGGGCGAATTGACTCGCCGCTATGTCGATGAAGCCGGTTGGTTGCATCAAGCCCTGGCCGAACGTTGTCAGCGCGTGGTGCTGACGGTGGCCGGCCTGCCCCTGACTTTGAAAGGAACTGCGTTATGAATGACTTCTGGTGGCAGCGGCCGTGCAAGGCGCTGGACACTCAAGCGCTGGCAGCGGCGCAGGCGCGTCAGCAGCAACTAACCAAGCCCGCGGGTTCGTTGGGGCAACTGGAACGGGTGGCGGTGCAACTGGCCGGCCTGCAGGGGCGGGTCAAGCCTGGCCTGGAGCAGCTGTGGATCGCGATTTTCGCCGGCGACCACGGGGTGGTGGCCGAAGGTGTTTCGGCTTATCCGCAGGAGGTCACGGGGCAGATGCTGCTCAACTTCGTCAGCGGCGGCGCGGCTATCAGCGTGCTGGCGCGGCAGTTGCGAGCACAGCTGGAGGTGGTCGACCTGGGGACAGTGACGCCCGGCTTGAGCCTGCCTGGTGTGCGTCATTTGAACCTGGGGGCGGGGACCTGCAACTTCGTCGAAGGGCCGGCGATGACCCAGGCCCAGGGCGAGCAGGCCCTGCAGGCCGGACGGGACAGCGTGCTGCGGGCCGTCGCCCAGGGCAGCGAGCTGTTCATTGGTGGCGAGATGGGCATCGGCAACACCACCACGGCCAGCGCTGTGGCCTGTGCCTTGCTGGATATCCCGGTGGCGCTTCTCGCGGGGCCGGGGACCGGGCTGGATGCGGCAGGGGTCAGCCACAAGGCACGGGTGATCGAGCGCGCCCTGGGCCTGCACGCTGCTCAGCGCGGCGATGCCTTGCAGACCTTGTTCAACCTCGGCGGTTTCGAGATCGCCGCGTTGGTGGGGGCTTACCTGGCCTGCGCCCAGGAAGGCGTGGCGGTGCTGGTGGACGGTTTCATCTGCAGCGTGGCGGCCCTGGTGGCGGTGCGGCTGAACCCTGGGTGCCGCCAGTGGCTGCTGTTCGGCCACCGCGGAGCCGAGCCTGGGCATCGGCATATCCTGCACACCCTCGAGGCCGAGCCGCTGCTGGACCTCGGCCTACGCCTGGGCGAGGGCAGCGGCGCGGCGCTGGCGGTGCCCTTGCTGCGCCTGGCCTGCGACCTGCACGGACAGATGGCGACCTTCGCCGAGGCGGCGGTGTCGGATCGTCCGGCATGACCTTGCGCCTGGACCTGCTGCGCCATGGCGAAACCGAGCTCGGTGGCGGCCTGCGCGGCAGCCTCGACGATGCCCTGACCGACACTGGATGGCGGCAGATGCGTGCTGCGGTTGCTGGCCAGGGGCCCTGGGATCGGCTGGTGAGTTCGCCCCTACAGCGCTGTGCGCGTTTCACCGAGGAACTGGGCGCGCAGTTGGCGCTGCCGGTGACCCTGGAGCCGGACCTGCAGGAGTTGCATTTCGGCGCCTGGGAAGGGCAGAGCGCGGCGGCCCTGATGACCGCCGACGCCGAAGCGCTGGGGCGGTTCTGGTCCGATCCCTATGCATTCACGCCGCCACAGGGCGAACCGGTGCTGGCGTTTTCCGCGCGGGTGCTGGGGGCGGTCGAGCGCCTGCATCAGTGTTACGCCGGCGAGCGGGTGCTGCTGGTCAGCCATGGCGGGGTGATGCGCCTGTTGCTGGCCCGGGCCCGTGGTTTGCCGCGGGAGCAGTTATTGAATGTCGAGGTCGCTCACGGCGGGCTGTTCAGCCTGACCGTCGAGGCGGGCTCGGTGTTGAGCGAAGGAGTCTGAGCGTGCTGCCATTCTGGATCGCCCTGCAGTTTCTCAGCAGCTTTCCGGTGCGCCTGCCGGGTATGCCGGCGCCCCAGGAGATGGGGCGCTCGTTGCTGTTTTATCCGCTGGTCGGCCTGCTGTTCGGGGTGCTGCTCTGGGGCCTGAACCAGTTGCTGATGGGCGCGCCGGTGCTGTTGCACGCGGCCTTGTTGCTGACGGTCTGGGTACTGCTCAGCGGTGCCTTGCATCTGGATGGGCTGGCCGACAGCGCCGACGCCTGGCTTGGCGGCTTCGGTGACCGCGAGCGCACGCTGACGATCATGAAGGACCCGCGCAGCGGGCCGATCGCCGTGGTCACCCTGGGGCTGGTGCTGCTGCTCAAGTTCAGTGCGCTGGTGGCGCTGATCGAGCAACAGGCTGGCGTCGCCTTGTTGCTGGCGCCGCTGATCGGCCGTGGAGCCTTGCTGGGGCTGTTCCTGAGTACGCCCTATGTGCGGGCTGGCGGCCTGGGGCAGGCGCTGGCCGAGCATCTGCCGCGACAGGCTGGCAAGCAGGTGCTGGCGTTCGCTGCGCTGCTCTGTGTGTTGCTGGGTGGTTATGGCGCGGTGTTCGCGTTGCTGCTGGCGGTGGTGGTGTTTGCCGGCTTGCGTCGGCTGATGATGCGGCGGCTGGGCGGTACCACTGGAGACACCGCGGGCGCTCTGTTGGAGCTGCTGGAGATGGCGGTGCTGGTGGGGCTGGCGTTGTTCTAGAAAAGGACGGGGTGCTGGCGTTAGCCGGGGCCCCGGTTTGTGTCGGACCCTGCAAATTTCTTGCATTCCCTTAATCGCGGGTATATACACGCACCATGCTTCCTTCTCAATGTTTGTGCATCAACCTGCGTCGCGCCGCCCGCGGTGTCAGCAGGTTCTACGACGGCGCCCTCGACGGCTTTGGGATCAACGTCGCCCAGTATTCTCTGCTGAGCAACCTGCAGCGCCTGGATCAACCCAGCATTTCCAGCCTGGCCGAGGCCATGGGCCTGGATCGCAGCACCCTGGGCCGCAATCTGCGGGTGCTGGAAGGCGAGGGGCTGGTGCGGCTGGCCGAAGGCGAGGATCAACGCAACCGCATCGTCCAGCTGACCGAGGAAGGCCGGCAACGACTGCTGGCGGCCTTGCCGGCCTGGGAAGCGGCGCAACAGCGCCTGATCGATCGTCTGGGGGCAGAGAAGCGCGAAACCTTGCTGGCCTTGCTGAGCGAACTGGCGTGAGCGCCGTTCGTTCGATGATAAGCGGGTACATACCCGCAAACGGAGAATAATGATGACTTCAATGTGGCGTACCAGTGGCTGGGTTCTTCTCGGGAGTGCGTTGATCCTGGCCTTGTCACTGGGGGTTCGACACGGTTTCGGGCTGTTCCTGCCGCCCATGAGCGCCGAGTTCGGCTGGGGGCGCGAGGTATTTGCCTTTGCCATAGCCCTGCAGAACCTGATCTGGGGCCTGGCCCAGCCCTTTACCGGGGCCCTGGCCGACCGTTTCGGCGCGGCCAGGGTGGTGTTGATCGGCGGCGTGCTGTACGCCCTGGGCTTGTTGTTCATGGGGCTGGCCGACTCGCCGTTGTCGTTGTCGCTGAGTGCCGGCTTGCTGATCGGCATCGGGCTCTCGGGCACCTCGTTCTCGGTGATTCTGGGTGTGGTGGGGCGCGCCCTGCCGGCAGAAAAACGCAGCATGGGCATGGGGATCGCCAGTGCTGCCGGTTCGTTCGGCCAGTTCGCCATGTTGCCGGGCACCCTGGGGCTGATCGGCTGGCTCGGCTGGTCGGCGGCGCTGCTGGTGCTGGGCGTGCTGGTGGCCTTGATCGTGCCGCTGGTGAGCATGCTCAAGGACAAGCCGCTGCCAAGCCTGGGCCATGAGCAGAGCCTGTCCGAGGCCTTGCGCGAAGCCTGTTCCCATTCTGGGTTCTGGTTGCTGGCCTTCGGCTTTTTCGTCTGTGGTTTCCAGGTGGTGTTCATCGGCGTGCACTTGCCGGCCTATCTGGTGGACCAGCACTTGCCGGCCACTGTTGGCACCACAGTGCTGGCGCTGATCGGCCTGTTCAATATCTTCGGGACCTACACCGCCGGCTGGCTGGGCGGGCGCCTGTCCAAGCCGCGCTTGCTGACCGGCCTGTATCTGCTGCGCGCCGTGGTCATCGCGTTGTTCCTGTGGATGCCGGTAACGCAACTCAGCGCCTATCTGTTCGGCATGGCGATGGGCTTCCTGTGGCTGTCGACGGTGCCGCTGACCAATGGCACCGTGGCGACCTTGTTCGGGGTGCGTAACCTGTCCATGCTCGGTGGCATCGTGTTTCTGTTTCACCAATTGGGCTCGTTCCTCGGCGGCTGGCTCGGCGGCGTGGTCTACGATCGAACCGGGAGTTATGACTTGATCTGGCAGGTGGCGATTCTGCTCAGCCTGATGGCCGCGGCCCTGAACTGGCCGGTGCGCGAGCGTCCGGTCGCGCGCTTGCAGGCCAGCGCGGCATGAGCCGCTCCGCTTTGCGCTGGGCCGGCTTGGCGCTCGTTGTCGGGCTGCTGGCGCTGGCCTGGTGGGGCTGGCATCAGGGCGGGCTGGCGCTGATGCAATTGGGCATGGGCGCGTGCTAGGAGGCGCTTGCCAGGGCGTCCGCCAAGTCAGTACCTTCGCGTTCTGACGACACTTTTCAAGGAGCTGAATATGTGGATGCGTTGGCTGGCTGTTCCAGCCGTACTCGTGGCGTTTGCCGGTTCCGCGTGGGCGGATGAATGTCCTTCGCTGTTGCAGGGCTCGTTGCCCAAGCTGCGGGCCAAGGAAACCATCGATCTGTGCCAACGTTTTGCCGGCAAGCCGCTGGTGGTGGTCAATACCGCGAGCTTTTGCGGCTTTGCCCCGCAGTTCAAGGGGCTCGAGGCGCTGTACCAGCGTTACAAGGATCAGGGACTGGAACTGGTGGGCGTGCCGTCCGATGACTTCAAGCAGGAGTCCAAGGATGGCGCGGAAACCGCCAAGGTCTGTTATGTGAACTACGGCGTCACCTTCACCATGACCGAGCCGCAGTCGGTCAGGGGGCCGGACGCGGTGCATCTGTTCAAGGTCCTGGCCGAGCAGAGTGCTGCGCCGAAGTGGAATTTCTACAAGTATGTGGTCGATCGCCAGGGCAAGGTCATCGCCTATTTCGCCAGCCCGACCAAGCCGGACAGCCCTGAACTGATCGAAGCGGTGGAGCAGGCGTTGGCCTCCAGGCCTTGAGGGTTATCCGCGACCGATAAAAAAGCCCCCGCATCCAGGATGCGGGGGCTTTTTCATTTCGCTGGCCGGGCCTTCAGGCTTTAGAAGCGGTAGGTGGCACCTACGCCGAAGCCGTTGGCGCTGTTTTCGTACTCGGAGCTGTAGGACTGACCGAGAGGGTTGCTGTTGTTGATCTTGACTTTCTCTTCCTTGAGGTAGGAGTAAGCCACATCGATGGTCAGGTCTTCGGTTGGGCTCCAGCCGGCGCCGAGGCTGAAGATGGTCCGGTCGCCGGTAGGAATGCGTGGCGAGCGGTTCTTGTTGTTGGCTGGCGACTGGTCGAAGGTCAGGCCGGTACGCAGCACCCACTGCTTGTTCAGCTGGTAGGAAGTACCGATGGCGTAGGCCCAGGTGTCATGCCAGTTCTGCTCTTCCTTGACGGAGCTGAGGGAGTTCGGGGCCAGGAGGCCGCCAGTGCTGGCAGTTACACCTTCGTTTTGCACGGTGATGTCTTTCAGGCGGCTCCAGCGGGTCCAGGTCGCACCGGCGTAGAGTTTCCAGGCATCGTTGAGTTCCTGGGTCACCGACAGGTCGGCCGATTCAGGGGTGGTGATGTCCAGCGAGGCATCGTAGCGAGCGTCGCGCAGCAGCGCGCCCGGGGTGCCGGCGCCTGGGCTGACTTCAGTGTGGCCTTCGAGCTTGTACTTGACCTTCGAGTGGTAGGTCAGGCCGACGCGAGTGGTGTCGGTCGCCTGGACCAGCAGACCAATGTTGTAGCCGTAGCCAACGTCGTCACCCTTGATCTGCACACGGCCATCGTTGGGCGACAGAGGGGTGGTCAGTGCGGATTCCAGGGTGCCGGAAATGCGGTTGATAGTCGGGCCGAAACCGATCGATACCCGGTCGTTGAAGGCATAGCTGACGGTTGGCTGGAAAGTGATGACTTTCACTTCGCTCTTGCTGCCGAAGTTACGGCCCTGGAAGCCGTTTTCATAATCGGTGATCAGGCCGAATGGGGCATAGACACCCAGGCCGAAGGCCCACTGATCATCGATAGGCTTGACGTAGAAAGCCATTGGCACGGCGGTGAAAGGCACCATGTCGCCTTTGTTGGTACCGCTGCGGCTGCCGCTGGCATCGCTGATGTCAGTGGAGGCGTCGATCGCTGCTACGCCGCCGGTGATTTGCTGGCGTTTCAGGCGCGACATACCGGCAGGGTTGCCAAAAACAGTGCTTGCATCATCGGCAGCAGAGGATCGACCCGCGAAACCAGTGCCCATGCCGCTGATGCTTTGTTCGTTCAGGGCAAAGCCACTTGCAAAAAGTTGGGTGGATGCCATGGCAACGGCGAGGCTAAGACTGGTTTTGAGTATTACTTTTTTCATTATTAGAACTCCTGGTGATCACCGGAGCGAAAATTACCAACATTTCTTTCTCAGCGCTATAGCCTGTATGGCTTGAGATAGAGCGGTTTTGTAGGACAATCAGACCAGATTTGCCGGGCTTTCCACGATCTTGCAAAAATCCCGCTCAGTAGGCGACTTCATGGCGTGGGGCAACACAGGCTTGCCAGGCGTCGGTGAAGTCCCGCAAGCGTCCCTGTGGCTGGAAGATCTGACGCCAGATGCGGGCCATGCCGATAAGGTCGTTGGCCTGGGGGAGTGGGGTGTTCTGTTCTTCGACCAGCAGCCAGGCGATGGCGGTGGCGTAACGCAGGTTGACGGTCAGTTCCAGGTGCGGACCGCTGAGGAAAGCGTGCTGGCTGGCCAGTCCGCGTACCAGGCTGGCGCGGTCCGGATCCAGGGCCAGATAGTGGTCCCAGAGGGCCTGGTGACGGGGTTCCGCGATGCGGTAGAGGCCATGGCCGCGGCGGTCGTGGAGGGCGGAGCCGAGGGCGGATTGGCTGGCGGCGATGCCCAGCAGCAGGGATTCCGCGGTGCGGCTGTGACTGCCCAGATAGATCAGGGTTGGGCGGATCACGTAGCGGCACAGTTCGCTGGCGGCGATACCCATAAAGCCCTCGAAGCGTGAAAGTGGCCGGCAGAGCCTGATGGGGGAGCTTGGCAGCGGTGGATCGGTCAGGCCCGCCGGAAGCGGGTCATGCCGCTTGAGTTGAAGTGTAGTGTCATATCCCTGCCGTAAAGGACTGTTTTTAAAATATTTCCAGCGTCCAGTTATAACCGTTATATCGGATCGTGCTTTAGCCTGCGCCGATAAAACCGAAACAACAGGCAATAAAAAGCCCCGCGGTTCAGGCGAGGCTTCGGGTTTTCAACGCTTTGGCGTTTCAGGCCGTGAGGGCCTGGCGGGTGCGATCGATCACCGCCTGCAGCGGCTCGGCGCTGGAGTACTGATCGGGATACAGGCGCTCGCTATGGCGGGCGATTCCGTGTTCGTTGACCAGGGTGAAGCTGAAGCAACCGTTGCGAGCGGCCATGATCAGGCAGTTCATTGGAGCGAAAGCGTTGGTGAGGGTGCGAATGGCATCCTGAGTCTGGATTTGAGTAGACATAGTTATTGGGTGTTCCTACAAATGACACGGTTAAGAACCGTGCAACGTTAAAACGTTCCAGTAACGCCAACCACCATTGGTCGAACGAAGAACCCGACTGGAACAAGGCAGCCAGTTGGAAGCGCTTTAGTTAAGTGCGCGCTAGGGCTGGCAGGTAGGTACTTAGGAGGGCAGGCAATCACGGCGGGGGTTAAGGTTCTGGGCCCCAGGTGAAGATCCTGATCAATTGCAGGTTGGTTCGGTCAGAGTAGAAGGGCTTCGCGACATCCTTTGCAGTGTGTTCAAAGGCGGTGTCGGCGAACGCTTTACCTGGAAACCAGGTGGTCGATCCCGTGTGATCGGTAGAGGCTTCTCTTGAGGGAAGGTGAACCGAAGGGGAGTTGTTCGACCAGAATTGACTTTCAGCTTGGTACTAACGCTGTGGATGCTAACGGATTGAATTCTTTGATGCAAGTGCGTTAGGCGAAAAGGTTATGAGCGCTTCCGGGCGAATCTGCTTGAGCGACGGAGTGCAGGGATCTGGCTTCGAACGGTCGGCAGTTTGTTACTGGAGCCCTGGCGTCTGAGCCTGTTTTCCTGCGAATGGGCGAAAAAGGTGCGCCGATATAACTGGATCAAGGGTACTTGTGCACAATAGTTGCGCAGCCTGTCACCCGCCTGTCACCTCATCCGCAGCGCCCTCCATTGCCTGCGATAAAAATTTAAGTCAATGAAAAACATCGGTTTTTTTTACTGGTGAAAAAATCGTCAGTTTGACTGCAGGCCACGTCCCATGGGGCTTTCGGCAGCTTGCGGGGCGGTTGTCCACTGAGTTATCCACAGCTTCTGTGGATTGTCCCGAGCGCTTGCTCTAGCACGGGCGTGCCGAGTTTTTTTCGACTTTACGCATGCGAAAAAAGGAGTAGAGTGGCGCGCCTTCCGATCTGCCCTACAGTGCTTTATGAAGTTTCGCTCAGTATCACCTTCTGTTACCGCTACTTCTTCCAGTGTTACCGAACCCAAGCGTTTTTCCTTGCGTGTGGCCATGTGGCTGCTCGATAACCCGCGCCTGGGCGATAACCGGAACGTCAAGCATTTTGCCGGGCGTTTGCTCAAGCAGCCTGCCCGGGAAGGGGTGGTGGCGGCACAGAGCCGTCTTGGCCAACTGATGTGTCGCGAATGCGGCAACGCCCGGGACCGGCGGATCGGGCATGATCTGCTGCGCCAGGCCGCCCGGGCCGGCGACCGCCGGGCCCAGCTGGAGCTTGGCCAGATCGAAGACTGAGCTGTCCAAGCTCCGGTCGCTTGGTTAACCTTCAAGCTTTATTTCCCTGCCTGGAGTGGCTATGGCTATGGACTTGACCGGCGTGCTGCTGGGGCTGGCAGGCGCGGCATTGCCTTTGACGGTGCTCGCCTGGCAATTGCAGCGCCGTCTGAGCTCCCGACAAACCGAACTGTCCCTGCTGGAAGAGCGCCTGGCCACGGCGCTGCTGGCGCAGGACGGCTTGAATGCCCAGCTGGATGCCTGTCGCGACGAGATCAGCGACCTGGGCCAGGCCAATACCGTGAAGCAGGCCGACCTGGCGGCGATGCGCCGGGAAGTCGAGTTGTTGCAGATCGAACGCGACAACGCCCGCGATGCCTCCCATGCCTGGAACCTCGAACGGGCCAATAAAGAAGCTGAGTTGCGGCGCCTGGACGCCCAGGCCGCGTCGCTCAATGCCGAGCTGCGCGAGCAACAGGAAAGCCATCAGCAGCGCCTGAGCGATCTGCAAGGTTCCCGGGACGAGCTGCGGGCACAGTTCGCCGAGCTGGCGGGCAAGATCTTCGACGAGCGCGAGCAGCGTTTTGCCGAGAACAGCCAGCAGCGGCTCGGCCAATTGCTCGACCCGCTCAAGGAGCGCATCCAGGCCTTCGAAAAGCGGGTCGAGGACAGTTACCAGGCAGAGGCGCGGGAGCGTTTCTCCCTGGGCAAGGAACTTGAGCGCCTGCAACAGCTGAACCTGCGTTTGAGCGACGAGGCGACCAACCTGACCCGGGCCCTCAAGGGCCAGAAAACCCAGGGCAACTGGGGCGAGCTGATTCTCGAGCGGGTGCTGGAACATGCCGGCCTGGAGAAGGGGCGCGAGTACCAGACCCAGGTCAGCCTCAAGGGGCCCGATGGCGAGCGTTTCCAGCCCGACGTATTGATCCTGCTACCTGGCGACAAGCAGGTGGTGGTGGATTCCAAGGTCAGCCTGACCGCCTACCAGCAATTTGTCGCGGCAGACGACGAAGTGATCGGCCAGGCGGCGCTGAAACAGCATGTCCTGTCCTTGCGTAATCATGTCAAAGGCTTGGCCAGCAAGGATTACAAGCGTCTGGAAGGCTTGCACAGCCTGGATTTCGTGTTGCTCTTCGTGCCCATCGAGGCGGCTTTTTCCGCGGCCTTGCAAGCTGAGCCCAACCTGTTCCAGGAAGCCTTCGACCGAAATATCGTGATCGTCAGCCCGACGACTCTGCTGGCGACGCTGCGGGTGATCGACAGCCTGTGGAAGCAGGAGCGGCAAAGCCAGAATGCTCGGGAGATTGCCGAGCGTGCCGGCTGGCTGTACGACAAGTTCGTGCTGTTCATTCAGGATCTGGACGAGGTCGGCAATCGCCTGCAGCAACTGGACAAGGCCTACAGTGCCGCGCGCAATAAACTGACCGAGGGCCGAGGCAACTTGGTCAGCCGCAGCGAGCAGCTGCGTTTGCTGGGGGCGCGCGCCAGCAAGAGCCTGCCGGCGGACCTGCTGGAGCGGGCGATGACCGAAGCCGACGGTGCCTTGCTCGAACTGCCGGATTGATCGGCAGCGGCTACAGCGGCAGGTGGCGGCTCAACAGCGCCCGCAACGCCGCCGGCTTCACCGGCTTGGCCAGGTAATCCAGCCCTGCGGCGTGTACGGCGGCGACCATCTCGGGGCGCCCATCGGCGCTGATCACCACGCCTGGCACCGGATCGCTCAGTTGGGTGCGTAACCAGGCCATGACCTCGGTGCCGGTTTCGCCATCGTCCAGGTGATAGTCCACCAGCGCCAGTTGTGGGCGTACGCCGCTGCCCAGCAGCGCCGCGCATTCTTCCCGGTTGCGCGCCGTCCAGACCTGGCAGCCCCAGCGCGTGAGCAGGCTGTTCATGCCGATCAGGATGCTGTCTTCATTATCGACGCACAGCACCTGGGCCCCGGACAGCAGGTGGCCGTTGACTTCGGCCACCTGGCCCGGCGCGCTGGCGGCGGCCTTGGCCAGGGGCACGCTGACGCTGAAGACACTGCCCTTGCCCGGCCAGGAGCGGACCTGCAGGCCATGGCCGAGGACGCGACACAACCCGTCGGCGATCGCCAGCCCCAGGCCCAGGCCTTTTTCGGCGCGGGTCTGGTGGCTGTCGAGGCGCTTGAACTCCTCGAAGATCACCTGCTGCTTGTCCAGCGGAATGCCCGGCCCGCGGTCCCAGACCTCCAGGCACAATTGTTCGCCCCGGCGCCGCACACCCAGCAGTACAGGCCCCTTGGCATAACGGAAGGCATTGGTCAGGAAGTTCTGCAGGACCCTGCGCAACAGCTTGATGTCGCTGTCGACCCTGAGGCGGCTGCCGCGCAGGCGGAATGTCAGGCCCTGTTCCTGGGCCAGGGCCTTGAATTCGGCGCCCAGGGTGTCGAACAGCTCGTTGAGCACGAAGGGCTTGCGTTCCGGATTGATCTTGCCGTTTTCCAGGCGCGAGATATCCAGCAAGTCACTGATCAGGTCTTCGGCGGAGCGCAGGGAGCTGTCCAGGTGCTGGACCAGCTGCTGGGCTTCGGCGGACAGGCCGTCGTCCTGGTGGGAGAGGGCGGCGGAGAACAGCCGGGCGGCGTTCAAGGGTTGCATCAGGTCGTGGCTGACGGCTGCCAGGAAGCGGGTCTTGGACTGGTTGGCGGCCTCGGCGGTGCCCTTGGCCTCGGTCAGGGCAGCGTTCAGTTGCGACAGTTCCTGGGTCCGTTCGGCCACCCGTTGTTCCAGGCCTTCGTTGGCGGCGGTAAGGGCCTGTTCGGCCTCGCGGAACGGGGTGATGTCGGTGAAGCTCATGACAAACCCGCCGCCGGGCATCGGGTTGCCGATCAGTTCGATCACCCGGCCATTGGGAAACAGCCGTTCAGAGGTATGGGCGCGGCCCTGGCGCATCCAGTGCAGGCGGCGGGCGACATGCACTTCGGCCTCGCCCGGTCCGCACAGGCCGCGCTCGGCGTTGTGGCGAATGATGTCGGCGATCGGCCGGCCGACGCTGATCAGCCCGTCCGGGTAGTTGAACAGTTCCAGGTAGCGCCGGTTCCAGGCCACCAGCCGCAGGGACTGATCCACCACGCTGATGCCCTGGCTGATGTTCTCGATCGCGCCTTGCAGCAGGGCACGGTTGAACTGCAGCACTTCCGAGGCTTCGTCGGCGATGCGCACCACGTCTTCGAGTTGCATTTCCCGGCCTTCGATGGCGGCCTTGACCACCGCGCGGGTGGAGGAGGCGCCCAGTACGCCGGCCAGCAGGCGTTCGGTATGGGCGATCCATTCGCCGTCGGCGTTCTGGTTGGGGTTGAAGCCTTTGCCCTGGCGGTAGGCGAAGCGGATAAAGCTCTGGCGGGCCCGCTCTTCCCCGACAAAGCGCGCCGCGAGTTTGAGCAGGTCGTCGATCTGCACCGAGAGCATCGAGCGACCGTTGGGCCGGGCGCTGATTTCCTGGCCGATGAAGCGCCCGGCCTGCCAGTGTTCCGACACCCGGGTGCGCGACAGCACCGAGACCCAGGCGAACAGGGTGAAGTTGCCGGCCAGGGACAGCACCACACCCTGGGTCAGGGGCGTGATCGGCAGGTGCAGCGGGTTGCTGTGCAGCCAGGCCAGGCCCGGAAAGCTGCTCAGCGACCAGCCCAGGCTGTGGGCTGCAATCGGCAGGATCAGGGTGTAGAACCACAGGAAGGTGCCGGCTGCGAGCCCGGCGAATACGCCGCGGCGGTTGGCCTGCTTCCAGTACAGCGCGCCGAGCATGGCCGGGGCCAGTTGGGTCACGGCGGCGAAGGCGATCTGGCCGATGGTCGCCAGGCTCGCGGTGGAGCCCAGCAGGCGGTAGCTGACATAGGCCAACAGCAGAATGACCACGATGCTGATCCGGCGCACCGACAGCATCCAGTGGCGGAACACTTCGAACGGCCGCTCGGCATTCTGCCGCCGCAGCAGCCAGGGCAGCAGCATGTCGTTGGAGACCATGGTCGACAGCGCCACGCTGGCGACGATCACCATGCCGGTGGCGGCCGAGGCGCCGCCGATGAACGCCAGTACGGCCAGGGCCGGATGCGACTGGGCCAGGGGCAGGCTGATGACGAACGAGTCCGGCAGGACCGAGCTGGGCAGCATCATCTGCCCGGCCAGGGCGATCGGCACCACGAACAGCGCGGCCAGGGCCAGGTAGGCGGGAAACACCCACTTGGCCAGGCGCAGGTCCTGGGGCTCGATGTTCTCCACCACGGTCACGTGGAACTGCCGCGGTAGGCAAATGATCGCCATCATGGCGACGCCGGTCTGCACCACCATCGACGGCCAGTTGATGGTTTCCTGCCAGTAGCGCTCCAGGCGCGGGGCGAGCATGGCCTGGTCGAACAGGTCGTCGAAGCCGTCGTACAGGCCATAGGTGACAAAGGCGCCGACCGCGAGAAAGGCCAGCAGCTTGACCAGGGATTCGAAGGCAATCGCCAGCACCATGCCACGGTGGTGCTCGGTGACATCGAGGTTGCGGGTACCGAAGACGATCGTGAACAGGGCCAGGATCAGCGACACGATCAGCGCCGTGTCCTGGGCGCGGGTGCCCATGGTGTCGGCGCCGGCGCCGATCAGCAGGTCCACGCCGAGCACGATGCCCTTGAGCTGCAGGGCAATATAAGGAAGCACGCCGACCAGGCAGATCAGCGCCACCACCACCGCCAGGGTCTGGGATTTGCCGTAGCGCGCGGCGATGAAGTCGGCGATGGAGGTGATGTTCTCCTGCTTGCTGATCATCACCATCTTCTGCAGGACCCAGGGCGCCAGCACCAGCAGCAGGATCGGCCCCAGATAGATCGGCAGGAACGACCAGAGTTGCTCGGCGGCCTGGCCGACGGCGCCGAAGAAGGTCCAACTGGTGCAGTACACCGCCAGCGACAGGCTGTACACCCAGGCCCGCACCCGTGGCGGCAGGGGCGTGCTGCGACGGTCGCCGTAGAAGGCAATGGCGAACATGATGGCCATATAGGCCAGGGCGACAATGGCGATCAGCCCGCTGGACAGCGACATGGGAACTCCGAACATAAAGACGCGCCGGGTGCTTCAGCCCGGTGGGACAGTCTCGCACGATGTTCGGGGTTCGTCAGTGTCGACCAAGGTCTTGGCGCGGCCAGGTGTCGCAGGGCGCTGGCCGGGGATGCGGCCTTACGACCGCAGCGCGATATCGACCAGCTCGTGCAGCTCCTGCGCCTCAAGCGGTGCCGCGGCAAACAGGATGCGGAACACCGTCGGCGCTACCAGCAGGTTCAGCAGCCGGTCGATGCTGGGCAGCACCGCTGCGCTGTGCCGATGGCGGTCGAGGATGATCTGCAATTGCCCGCTGAGAATACTCACGCAATAGCCCGGCGTGGCGCTGCATTGCACATCGCGCAGCATGTTGCGCCCGGGCTCGGAGCTCATTTCGTCGAGGTATTGCTCGGCCCAGGCCAGCAGATCGCCGCGCAGGCTGCCGGTGGCGACGGGGTCGCTGTCCGGGCGCATGCGCGCCAGGGCGACATCCGCCAGCAGGGCCGACAGGTCGCCCCAGCGCCGGTAGATGGTGGAAGGCGTGACGCCGGCGCGGACGGCGATTTGCGGCACGGTCAGGGTCGAGCGTTCCTGTTCTTCGAGGAGTTCACGGACTGCCGTGTGGATGGATTCCTGCACCCGGGCGCTGCGTCCGCCTGGGCGTAAACCTTCTTTAATAGCCATGGATCGAACCTTAACACAAAGAATTTGCTTTAAGCGCAAAGCGGTAGCACACTCCGCAAAAGCAAAAGGTTAGCTTTAGCGGAGCGTGCCCATGTCCAGTTCTGTCGACTCTTCACTGTCGAACCATTCCAGACTGCTGTTTCTGGCGATCACCTTACTCAGTTTTCTCGCTGCTTCCAGTGTGCCGACGCCGATGTACTACCTGTACCAGGAAGCCCTGCGGTTCTCGTCGGCGACCTTGACCCTGATTTTCGGCGTCTACGCCTTGAGCCTGTTGGCGGCGCTGCTGACCGTGGGTTCGCTGTCGGATTACCTGGGGCGCAAGCCGGTGATCTTCGTCGCGCTGCTGCTGGACATCCTGGCGATGCTGCTATTCATCCAGGCTGACAGCGTGGCCTGGCTGATCGCTGCTCGGGTGATGCAGGGTTTCGCCACCGGCATGGCCACCAGCGTGCTGGGGGCGGCGCTGCTGGACACCGACCGTCAGCAGGGGCCGCTGGTCAACAGCGTCGCGCCGTTGCTGGGCATGGCGTGCGGGGCGATGGGCAGTGGCTTGCTGGTGGAGTACGCGCCGCTGCCGTTGCAACTGGCCTATTGGCTGCTGCTCGGGTTGTTTGTCCTCCAGGCGCTGTACGTCTGGCAGCTGCCGGAGACAGTCAGCGCCCAGCCGGGTGCCTGGTCTTCCCTGCGGCCCACGCTGCATGTGCCACCCCAGGCGCGGCGGGCGCTGTGGCTGGCGTTGCCGGTGGATGTGGCGGTCTGGGCGGTGGGCGGTTTCTTTCTGTCCCTGGCGCCCTCGCTGGTGCGCACCGCTACCGGCTCGACCTCGAACCTGATTGGCGGCGGCCTGGTGGCGGTGCTGACCCTGAGCGGCGCCGTGATGATTTTTTCCTTGCGCCAGCGCCCGGCCGACAAAGTGCTGCGCCTGGGGGCGAGCCTGCTGGCGGCTGGCCTGGGCCTGATCCTCATCGCCGTGCATACGGCCAGCCTGCTGCTGTTCTTCCTCGGCACCCTGGTCACCGGCGGTGGTTTCGGTTCGGGCTTCCTCGGCGCCTTGCGCAGCGTGATGCCGCTGGCCTTGCCCCATGAGCGGGCGGGGTTGATGTCGGCGTTCTATGTGTTGAGTTATCTGGCGTTCTGTCTGCCGTCCCTGTTGGCGGGAAACCTGACCCGCAGCTTCGGTCTGGTCGCTACCACCGATGGCTATGGCGCGATACTGATCCTGCTGTCCCTTGGCGCCTTGCTGGGGCTTTTACGTCAGCGAGGCGCCAAGGTCTGTGCCGCCCAAGGGAGTTGAGCGTCGCGTCGGCTTTTATATTTATAAAATAGATAACAGATAGAGAAATTACCCGTTATATAGATATTCGATCCGGTTCTATCATGGGCTCAACCTCATCGGAGGACAGGAGAACGCACCATGACATGCCCCAACACCCTCAGAACCGGACGGCCCTTGAGCCATCTGCAACATCCTCGCGAAGCCATCCGCCAGTTCACCCCCAACTGGTTCGCCGCCACCATGGGCACTGGCGTCCTGGCCCTGGCGTTGGCCCAGTTGCCGCTGCGGATCCCCGGTCTGCATCTGCTGGCCGAAGGCTTGTGGCTGTTCACTATCGTGCTGTTCGTGCTGTTCAGCGCGGCCTATGCGGCGCGCTGGGTGCTGTTCTTCGACGAAGCACGACGGATTTTCGGGCACTCCACGGTCTCGATGTTCTTCGGCACCATTCCCATGGGACTGGCCACCATCATCAACGGGTTCCTGCTGTTCGGCGTGCCGCGTTGGGGCGACGGCGTGGTGCAACTGGCCGAGTTGCTGTGGTGGCTGGACGTGGCGCTGTCGCTGGCTTGCGGCGTGTTGATTCCCTACATGATGTTCACCCGCCAGGAGCACCGCATCGACCAGATGACCGCGGTCTGGCTGTTGCCGGTAGTCGCTGCCGAAGTCGCTGCCGCCAGTGGCGGGCTGCTGGCGCCGCACCTGACGGACGCCCATTCGCAATTGGTGATGCTGGTGACCAGCTACGTGCTCTGGGCCTTCTCGCTGCCGGTGGCGTTCAGCATCCTGACCATCCTCCTGCTGCGCATGGCCCTGCATAAGCTGCCCCATGAAAGCATGGCCGCCTCGAGCTGGCTGGCCCTGGGGCCGATTGGCACGGGGGCGTTGGGCATGTTGCTGCTGGGGGCGGACGCTCCGGCGATCTTCGCGGCCAATGGCCTGGCTGGTATCGGCGAAATCGCCGAGGGCCTGGGCCTGGTGGCCGGCATCACCCTGTGGGGGTTCGGCCTGTGGTGGATGTTGGTGGCGCTGTTGATCACCTTGCGTTACCTGCGCGACGGCATTCCGTTCAATCTCGGCTGGTGGGGCTTCACCTTCCCGCTGGGGGTCTACTCCCTGACCACCCTGAAGCTGGCGGCTACCTTGCACCTGACGTTTTTCGCGGTCTTCGGCAGTCTGCTGGTCCTGGCGCTGGCGCTGATGTGGCTGCTGGTCGGCAAGCGCACGCTGCTGGGGGCCTACCGGGGCGAGCTGTTCGTTTCGCCCTGCATCGCAGGATTAGCGAAATAATCCGCGAACTTTAGGTAAGGTTGTGGCTTGGATCGAAGATCGATACTCCAATAACAGCATCCAAGCCACTCAGGGACATGGAAGATGAGTCACCCCTCGCAGTTCACCTTGCTTCGCACGCGGCGTTTCCTGCCGTTCTTCATCACCCAGTCCCTCGGCGCGTTCAACGACAATATTTTCAAGCAGTCGCTGATTCTCGCCATCCTCTACAAGCTGGCCATCGAGGGCGATCGCTCGATCTGGGTCAACCTCTGCGCCTTGCTGTTTATCCTGCCGTTTTTCCTGTTCTCGGCCCTGGCCGGGCAATTCGGCGAAAAGTTCGCCAAGGACGCCTTGATCCGTCTGATCAAGCTCGGCGAGATCGCGATCATGGCGGTGGGGGCGGTGGGGTTCGTCTTCGACCACCTGTCGCTGATGCTGCTGGCGCTGTTCGCCATGGGCACCCACTCGGCGCTGTTCGGCCCGGTGAAGTATTCGATCCTGCCCCAGGCGCTGCGGGAGGAAGAGCTGGTCGGCGGCAACGGCCTGGTGGAAATGGGCACCTTCCTGGCGATTCTCGCCGGCACCATCGGTGCCGGGATCATGATGTCCTCCGCCCAGTACGCGCCGGTGGTCTCGACGGCGATCATCGGCGTCGCGGTGCTCGGCTACCTCGCCAGTCGCAGTATCCCTCGGGCCGCGGCGGCCACTCCGGACCTGCGTCTGAACTGGAATATCTTCAGCCAGTCCTGGGCCACGCTGCGCCTGGGCCTGGGGCAGACGCCAGCGGTGTCGCGCTCGATCGTCGGCAACTCCTGGTTCTGGTTCGTCGGGGCGATTTACCTGACGCAAATTCCGGCCTACGCCAAGGAATGGATGCACGGCGACGAGACGGTGGTCACGCTGATTCTCACGGTGTTCTCGGTGGGTATAGCCGCCGGCTCCATGCTGTGCGAGAAGCTGTCGGGACGTAAGGTCGAGATCGGCCTGGTGCCCTTCGGTTCATTCGGCCTGACGGTGTTCGGCCTGCTGCTATGGTGGCATTCCGGCGGGATTGCACCGAGCGACGCGGGTTACGGCTGGATCGAGGTGCTGGGTTTCGGTCACGCCTGGTGGGTGCTGATCGACATTCTCGGCCTGGGGATCTTCGGCGGTTTCTACATAGTGCCGCTGTATGCGCTGATTCAGTCGCGGACCCCGGAGCACGAGCGGGCGCGGGTGATTGCCGCGAACAACATTCTCAACGCCCTGTTCATGGTGGTGTCGGCCATCGTCTCGATCGTGCTGCTGAGCCTGGCCAAACTGTCGATCCCCCAGCTGTTCCTGGTGGTGTCGCTGCTGAACGTGCTGGTCAACGCCTACATCTTCAAGATTGTCCCCGAGTTCAGCATGCGCTTCATGATCTGGCTGCTCAGCCATTCCATGTACCGGGTCGAGCACCGCAATCTGGAGGCAATCCCCGATGAGGGCGCGGCCTTGCTGGTGTGCAATCACGTGTCGTTCGTCGACGCCTTGCTGATTGGCGGTGCGGTGCGGCGGCCGATTCGTTTCGTGATGTATTACAAGATCTACAACCTGCCAGTGCTCAACTTCATCTTCCGTACCGCCGGGACCATCCCGATTGCCGGGCGCAACGAAGACATCCAGATCTACGAAAGGGCGTTCACGAAAATTGCCCAGTACCTCAAGGACGGCGAACTGGTGTGCATCTTCCCGGAAGGCAAGCTGACGGCCGATGGCGAGATCAACGAATTCAAGGGCGGGCTGACGCGAATTCTCGAAGAGACCCCGGTGCCGGTGATTCCGCTGGCGTTGCAGGGGCTGTGGGGCAGTTTCTTCAGTCGCGATCCGGACAAGGGGCTGTTCCGCCGTCTGTGGTCGCGGGTGACCCTGGTGGCCGGTCCGCAAGTGACCGCCGACAGCGCCGAGCCGGCGCGCCTGCAGGCCCTGGTGGGCGAGCTGCGGGGCGCGGTGCGCTAGGTTTTCCGCGGATACAAAAACGCCCACACAGTTGTGGGCGTTTTTGTTGGGGCGTTCTGTCTGGCCGATCAGGCCGCGCTGACCTTCAAACCGACCAGCCCGGTAATGATCAGCGCCACGCTGAGCAGGCGAAACAGCGCCATGGATTCACCGAACAGAATGATCCCGGCGATCACCGTGCCGACGGCGCCGACTCCGGTCCAGATCGCATAGGCGGTGCCCAGCGGCAGTTCCTTCATGGCCAGCCCCAGCAGGCCGAGGCTGATGGCCATGGCGGCGATGGTCAGGGCGGTAGGGAGGGGGCGACTGAAACCGTCGGTGTACTTGAGGCCGACAGCCCAGCCCACTTCGAACAGGCCGGCGAAAAACAGAATGATCCAGGACATGATGACCTCCATCGGTTGACGGGGTCGTCCCCAGATTAATGACTCGATCGAGCCGCGGGGTCGTCCCCGCGTTGCGCAGTATAGTGCCCAGCATTAATCCGGGGATCAAGCTTTCCCTCAGTCGCTCGCCTGTTGGGCGGCTGGTACAGGTTCGTCCTGTTCGCTCATGCGGCGGAACCAGGTGGAGAGCAGCGCCCCGGAAATGTTGTGCCAGACGCTGAACAGCGCGCTGGGCACCGCCGCCAGCGGCGAAAAGTGCGCGCTGGCCAGCGCGGCGCCGAGGCCGGAGTTCTGCATGCCGACTTCCAGGGCCAGGGATTTGCGTTGCGCCAACGGCAGCTTGAACAGGCGGCCGGTGAAGTAACCCAGCAGGTAACCGAAGCTGTTGTGCAACATGACCACGGCCATGATCAGCAGGCCGGATTCGGCGATTTTCGCCTGGCTGGCGGCCACCACGGCGGTGACGATGATCACGATGCTGACCACCGACACCAGCGGCAATACGTCCACCGCATGCCGGACCCGGGCGCCGAGCACTCGCTGGGCTATCACGCCGAGCACGATCGGCAGCAGCACCACTTGCAGGATCGACCAGAACAGCTCCATGAACGAAACCGGCAGCCAGGCCGAGGCCAGCAGCCAGATCAGGGCCGGGGTCAGCAGCGGCGCCAGGAGGGTGGTGACGGCGGCGATCGCCACCGACAGCGCCAGGTCGCCGCGGGCCAGCCAGGTCATGACGTTGGACGAAGTGCCGCTTGGGCAGCAACCGACCAGGATCACCCCGACGGCGATTTCCGGTGGCAGGTGAAAGACCTGGCACAGCAACCAGGCCATGCCCGGCATGATCACGAAGTGCGCGACCACGCCCAGGGCCACGCGCCACGGATGGCGGGCGACTTCGGCGAAGTCTTCGAGCTTCAGGGTCAGGCCCATGCCGAACATCACCAGGCCCAGCAGCGGCACGATGGCGCCCTTGAGGCCGATGAACCAGCCCGGCTGCAAGAAAGCCACCACCGCGAAAATCAGTACCCAGTAGGCAAAGGTATTGCCGACAAAACGACTCAATGCTGCCAGTGCACGCATGGTTCAGTTCCTTCTTATATGAAAACGCCACCGAAGGCGGTGGCGTCTGTATCGCGAGCTGGGATCACACCAAGGCGTCAGATGCCCTGTGGTGTCTCTTCGCCGCCCAGGGCTTCGAACAGCGCCGGCAGGAAATCGCCGAAGGTCAGCATCATCAGGGTGAAGCTGGCGTCCAGTTGGCCGAGGGCCTCGTCGCCGCCGTCCTGTTCCGCCTGGTCCTGCAGCAGGTCTTCGAACTTCAGGCGCTTGACCGTCATCTTGTCGTCGAGCATGAAGGACAGCTTGTCCTGCCAGGCCAGGGACAGCTGGGTGACCACCTTGCCAGTGCTCAGGTGAAGCTGGATTTCTTCGCTGGTCAGGTCCTGGCGCTTGCAACGGACGATGCCGCCGTCTTCGTGGGTGTCACGCAGTTCGCATTCGTCGAGGACGAAGAAGTCGTCGGCGGCCTGCTGGGTTTTCACCCAGTCGGTCATGATCGCGGTAGGGGCGGTCTTCACGGTCAGCGGGCGCACCGGCAGGGTGCCGAGCACTTCGCGGAGGGTGGAGAGCAGGTCTTCGGCGCGTTTCGGGCTGGCCGAGTTGACCAGGATCAGGCCCTGTTTCGGCGCGATGGCGGCGAAAGTCGAAGAGCGGCGGATAAAGGCCCGTGGCAGGAACGCCTGGATGATTTCATCCTTGATCTGGTCGCGTTCCTTTTTATAGACCTTGCGCATCTGCTCGGCCTCGATCTCTTCGACCTTTTCCTTGACCGCGTCACGCACCACGCTACCGGGCAGGATGCGTTCTTCCTTGCGTGCGGCGACCAGCATGAAATCCTGGCTGACATGGACCAGCGGCGCATCTTCGCCCTTGCCGAACGGGGCGACGAAACCATAAGTGGTCAACTCCTGGCTTGCACATGGACGCGCCAGCTTGGTGGCCAGTGCGGTTTCCAGCGCCTGCGCATCAACAGGCAGATCTTGGGTCAGGCGATAGATCAGCAGGTTCTTGAACCACATGGGGTGAGTCTCTCCTTTATACAAAGGGGGGCATTATTCTCTGCGCGGCTCCATAGGCCAACCCTCCGCTAAGCCTTTGGAAGGCCTGAAAAAATTATTTTAAAAAGTGCTTGCCAGAGTAGGGGGCGCTCCGTAGAATGCGCGCCACACCGAACGTGAAGGGTGATTAGCTCAGCCGGGAGAGCATCTGCCTTACAAGCAGAGGGTCGGCGGTTCGATCCCGTCATCACCCACCATTCGCTTTCAGTGTTACGCGCAGCGGTAGTTCAGTCGGTTAGAATACCGGCCTGTCACGCCGGGGGTCGCGGGTTCGAGTCCCGTCCGCTGCGCCATATTCGATGATCTGGAACACTGAACGCCAGGTCATCACAGAAAGCCCGCTAACGCGGGCTTTTTTGTGCCTGTGTTTCTTGCGAGGCGCCCGATACATCGAAATTCAGCTTTTTTTCATAATTTTGTTATTTAAATCAGCACGTTATGAATTTCTGTGTAATAATGCGCCCCGCAACGAAGGTAAAGGGTGATTAGCTCAGCTGGGAGAGCATCTGCCTTACAAGCAGAGGGTCGGCGGTTCGATCCCGTCATCACCCACCACTTTCAACGCTACGCGCAGCGGTAGTTCAGTCGGTTAGAATACCGGCCTGTCACGCCGGGGGTCGCGGGTTCGAGTCCCGTCCGCTGCGCCATATTCGATGAGTTGGAACACTGAACGCCAGCTCGTCACACAAAGCCCGCTAATGCGGGCTTTGTGCTGTCTGGAGTCTGCAAATGTTCCCCCAAAAAGCGGCCCGCGGGCCGCTTTTTGCGTTTCTGGATCACGGCTCGGCGTTACGGCTGTGGCGGTAGTCGCTGACCGCTTCGTATACCGCCTTGCGCAAGCGGTTGATGCCGCCGATGGGGCGGTGTGCCTCCAGCCCGAACCAGGGGTTGAAGGACAGGTTGTCGCAGTGCAGGTTCTGTTGCGGGCTATCGAAGTCCTGGGCGGGGATCCTGATCCGCGCCACGGTTTCGAAGGGGGCATCCTGCTCTCGCCATTCGATGCTGGTGTCTTCGATGGGCATGTAGCGGCTCGGGTCCTGGCGTTGCACCTGCAGCACAAAGCAGGCCGGCACGCGATCGATCGACAACTGTTGATTCAGCGCGTTGCGCAGAAAGTTGGGCAGCGCCTGGTTTTGTGGCGGCAGGTTGTAGGTCGGGCAGCTGTCCGGGTCCGGTACGGCGCGGAATTTGGCGTTGGCGCTGCCGAACTTGTAGGGCGACACCGAAAAATAGCGGGTTCGCGTCGGACTGGGCGGTGGTGGCGACAGGGTGGCCAGGGCAATGAACAGGTGGCGGACCTGCCAGGTGCGTGGGTCCCAGCCAGGGAAGAAGGCCCCGACCTTTTTCCCGTCTGCCTGGGCGGCGACATTCTGCCGGTATTCGGCGACATCGCTGACGAAGAAGTTCGGGTGGTTGAACATCACGAAATCCTGCTCGCCGCGGCCCTGTTGTTCCTTCAACAGCTGAGGGCCGGGCACGTTCAGCAACTTGATTGCCATCCCGCGCGCATCCCGAATGCTGTCGAACTGGGGATAGGCATTGCCGTTGGACAGCCGCGCCACGGCTTGCCAGGTCTTGCCGGGTTCGGCGAACACGCCCTGGCGCAGTGGTGACGGCAGTTGTTCGAGTACCTGGACCTCGGCCTTTACGCAGCCATGGGCCTTGGCATGGGCATCGCGCAGGTAGCGGGTGTTATCCCGGTGCTGATCGACGATGCGCAGGGCGGTCTGGATGATGTCCTGGGTCATGGCGGCTTCGCCGGGCGGGATCTGCTCTTCGGTCGCCACTGGCCCCTGGTAGCGCCAGATCGACCAGGCGCTGCTCAGCGCCCAGCCGAGCAGCGCGACCAGTGCCAGCAGCACCAGGGCCTTGAGCAACAGGACGCCGAGGCGCAGCCATAAGGTGATCAGCATGACGCGCTCCTTTTGCTCGATGCCCAGGTCATGGCAGTTGCGCCTCCAGTGGGCCGCCCAGCACTTTCAGGTATTCCAGCAGTGCCCAGCGCTCCTCGGGTTGCAGCAGACGGCCGATTACCCCGTTGCCGCGCTGGCCGGAACGGAATTCATGGCCGCTGTTGTGGTTGCCGCTGATCCGAGTATCGAACAGGAAGCCGTTCTTGAACGGCTCGGTGCGGTAGCCCAGGTACTTCGGATCGTATTCGAAGGTGCCTTTATAGAAGGTACTGGCGCGTTCGTCCTGAGGCGAAAGCAATTGATAGAGGTTGGGTACCGAACCGTTGTGCAGGAAGGGCGGGGTGGCCCAGACGCCTGCCAGGGGGCGGGCCTTGTAGGCGCGCAGTTCGCGCACGCCGATCGGCAAGCCGTAGCCGTCGAGCCGCGGACGCTCGGCTGGGCTCACCTGGGCGTCCCGGTAGGCGCGCTCCTCGACGAAGGCGGTGATATAGGCCAGGCCTTTGGCGGCTGACAGTTGACGCATGTCCAGCGGCTCGCCGGGAGTGGGGTGCAGCTCGACATTGGAGGGTGCCAGCTCGGCGCTATCCCACTGCAACGCGCTCAGGTCGTAGCGCTGATCGGCAATGTTGTTGGCCGTATTGGGATCGGTGCCGATCACCGCGACCGGCAGCATCTTCAGTTTCTGCACCGGGCGCCCGTTGACCATGGTGACTGGCGGGACATGGCAGCCCGCGCAGTTTTCGGCGAACAGTGCGCGGCCTTTGGCGGCCAGAGGTTTGTCGATGTTGCCGAACAGTTCTTCGGGCCAGCTCGGCGGCTTCAGTCGTTGCAGGGTTTCTTCGATGCGATTGAGGTCGCGCACCCGGACGCTCGACGGATAGCGGGCATCGCCCTTGAGCGGCTGGCCCTGGGCATCGAAGAAGCTCAGGGTGGCGCCGACGCCCAGCGCCTCGCCGATATTGCGGGCCATGGGCTGCTGGGCCGAGCCGTTCCACTGCACCCAGTCGAAGCTCCAGATATCCCACAGCTGGGGATAATCCACCGGCGCATTGGCGATCCGGTAGTTATCGGGGGAAATGGCGTCGCCGAAGCTGGCGTTGGCGATCCGGCCAAAGGCATCGGTGCGCCCGGGGCCTTCCTCGGTGGGGTAGAGGCCCCGGTGGGTGTCGTTCCAGGCGACACGCAAGAAGGTGTCCAGCGACTTTTTGAAATCCTTGCGCAACTGATCATGCTTGGCATCGTAGCCCTGGCCCAGCACGTTGCGGGCGAAACGCTCGAATTTCCACGGGTTGTAATAGGTCGACACCAGGCTGGCCACCAGGGCCTGGCCAAAACTGCCACCGCGCAGGGTGGGCACGCTCGACGGCAGTACATGCTGCGCCGAGCCGCCGTCGACCCGCAGTGCTTGCTGGTTATAGCGCAGTTCGCCGGTGTGGCAGGCGGCGCAGGTGATGTCCAGGTACTGTTGCGGGTTGCCGGGGTTCTGATGGCGGCTGAAGCCGACCGGCAGGTTCGCCGGATTGGCGGCGCTGGCCTGCTGCGCCGGGTCGACCAGGAAACCGAAGCGGGCCAGGTATTCCGGCGCGGCGAAGCGTTGGCTGGAGAAGGGCAGTTCCAGTGCGGCGAACCACTCGTAGCGCAGGCCTTTCACCTGAGTGCCCTGGGGCGTGAAGTAATAGGTCTGGCGGTCGACGGCGCTCCATTGATCCTGGTAGTGCACCTGTTGGGCGGGTAGGTAGTCGGGCAGTTTCGGGTTGGCGACGTAGTACAGGAGTACAGCCAGGGCGGTGCCGATCAGGGCGAGCACCAGCAGCAAGGCACGGGAAAACAGGCGCAAGATTTAAATCCTTGTCGAATTTGGGCTCTCTTATGCCTCAGGCTAAACTGCTGGGCAAGTAGCCATTATGTTGGGGGCAGCCGGGTGTCGTTCTTTCCCGTACTCAAGGCAATGGCTGGCGAAATGCTTTTAAACACGTGAACTTATCGGATTAATACGGCTCTCATGCCGGTAGCCATTGGTCGTGGCCGCCTGATAAGCTCGCGGCTTTTACTCGATTGCCCTTTTGGCGCATGAACAAGGAAATAGCATGAAACAGCATCGGTTAGCGGCGGCGGTAGCCCTGGTTGGCCTGGTACTCGCGGGTTGTGACTCGCAGACCAGCGTGGAGCTGAAAACCCCGGCGCAGAAAGCTTCCTATGGTATCGGCCTGAACATGGGCAAAAGCCTTGCCCAGGAAGGTATGGATGACCTGGATTCCAAAGCGGTAGCCCAGGGCATCGAAGATGCCATCGGCAAGAAAGAACAGAAGCTGAAAGACGACGAACTGGTCGAAGCCTTCGCGGCGCTGCAGAAGCGTGCCGAAGAGCGCATGGCCAAGATCAGCGAGGAGTCGGCCGCCGCCGGCAAGAAATTCCTCGAGGAAAACGGCAAGAAGGCTGGCGTGACCACTACCGCCTCCGGTCTGCAGTACGAAGTCCTGAAAAAGGCCGATGGCGCCCAGCCTAAGCCGACCGACGTGGTGACCGTTCACTACACCGGCACCCTGACCAACGGCACTGTGTTCGACAGCTCGGTCGAGCGTGGCAGCCCGATCGATCTGCCGGTCAGCGGCGTGATTCCGGGTTGGGTCGAAGGCCTGCAACTGATGCACGTCGGCGAGAAGTACAAGCTGTACATCCCGAGCGACCTGGCCTACGGCGCGCAGAGCCCGAGCCCGGCGATTCCGGCCAACTCGGTCCTGGTGTTCGAGCTGGAACTGCTGGGTATCAAGGATCCAGCGAAACAAGACGCCGCCAAGTAATTTACGGCTGGTTCAACGACAACGCCCCGTTCTCACGGGGCGTTGTCGTATCTGGTCGTTGGTCCGGGAAAAAATGCGAACCGACGACATAGGGCATAGTCTTAACAGGGTACGCTGCGGGTAGCCGCCCGAGGCGGCCAAGTCAATGAAATAATGGGTTTTTTATGTGAGTAAAAAACGCCCGATCTGAGCCGGGCCCTTGTAGAACGGGGCTCTCAGCTGTGAAAAGCGGCTCTGTTCACAAGGTTATCCACAATTTGTGTGGATAACATTTCAGTGGGAGTGACGATGAAAGCACCCTGGAATTTTGCCCGTTTCCTGCCCCTGGCCGGTCGTTTGCTCAGCCGCGGTCGGCTGCCGACCTTATTGTTCGCCGTGGCCAGCAAAGGCGCCTTGCAAGGGGGCCGGCTCGGCAAGCTCAAGGACGACTTGCGCCTGCTGCAGGCCCTGTGCCTGGCTTACTGGCGTGGCGAGTACCGTGCCATCAGCCCCAAGGCGCTGGTGTCGGTGGTCGCGGGCCTGATGTACTTCCTCAGTCCGGTGGATGCGATTCCGGACTTCCTGCCCGTATTCGGCATGCTCGACGATATCGCCGTCCTGGCCTGGCTCATGAAGACCCTGGACGACGAACTCAGTGCATTTCGCGCCTGGCGCAATCGTCAGGCCCCGGAGAAGCTGGCGGTGGTGGAGCGCTTGCCCGATACCCCGGAGCAATTGCAACTGGAAGGCCCGAAAAGCAACTGAAATAAATCGGGATCCAACACGACAATGCCCCCGCGACCTTGGTGACTGATAGGATTACACTTCATAAGGAAAAGTCCGACTCGTTATGTGTCGATGTCCTACGGGGTAGTAATGGATATTCAGATAATTGCACGCGATGGCGAGCCCGAGTACGCGGTGCTGCCATGGGCTCAGTATCAAGCTTTGTTAAAAGCAGCAGGGATCACCGATCAAACTCCGCGACAGACCAGGGAACCTGCCGCGACCGCAGCCGACCAGGCGCTTCCAGGTCTGGATCAACTCCGCAGTTTGCGTGAAGCCAAGGGCGTCGCCATCGAGGCGCTTGCCCGTACGGTAGGTATCAGTCCGTCTTATCTGGCCATGATCGAAAGCGGTGAGCGTCAGCCGGACGCCGCTATACGCCGCAGCCTGGCCTGGGAATTGACGGTTCCGGGTTGGAGGGATGAATCGTGAGCGTAAGGATCAGTCGTCAACATTGGGATGGCCTGTTGAGTGAACTCGACCAGGCCCGTCGGCAACGCCATCTTTTGACCTACCGCGCTCTGCTCGAGCGCTTGCAGTTACCCAGCCCCGCCATGCAGACCCTGACCGCGGCCCTCGAGCATCTGGCCGCGCTGGATGCGCGCGCGGAGCAGCCGCTGCGCAGTTCGCTGGTGATCAGCCAGGGGGCAAGCCGTTTGCCGCGTACCGGTTTTTTCGAGTGTGTGGAGCGCCTTGGGCGGTTTTCCGGGCCTTCCGACGGGGTGGCGGCCGCTTCGTGGCATGCCTCGGAAGTGGTCCGTGTATTCGAGTACGAATACCCCGAATCGGCGGAGGCCTGAGTGTACTGGCGCCTCAAGGCGCGGGCCGGTTACTGGCTGGCCCGCCGGTTGTTTCATTGGTCCTGGTTTGTGCGGCAACCCCGGGGCTGGCACTGGCTGGAAGGGCAACTGGCGCGCATGGCGAACCTGGGGGACGTCGGCGCGCAGAGCTTCTATGGCCATATCCTGACCTTCCGCGGCCAGGGTCTGGGGGCTCGTGAGGAGGGCATACGCCTGTTGCGTCTTGCCGGGTTGGCGGGGGATGGCAAGGCGGCCTATCAGATGGGCGTCATCAGCCTGGCTGGCTCGCCCACCAAGGCGGCGGATGCGGCAGAGGCGGCCCGTTGGTGGGCGCTGGCGGCAAAGGCCGGGCACCCCCTGGCCGAGATCAAGCTGGCGCAGCTGAGTCAGCCGGGTACGCCGGATTCTGGGTCGCATCCGCAGTAAAACCGGCGGTCATTTCCCGGCTGTCGATCACATGAATGCTGTAGCCCGGCATGTTCTTGGCGTGGTGCTTGGCTTGCGAGGCCAGCTCGGCCAACTGACTGGCATCGAGTTGCCCGCAGGCCTGTGGATACAGATGCACCACGCCAATGGACAGTGACAGCAGGGCGAACTCCTGGCGAATGCCCTGGCGGTTGGGGGCGATGAAGCAGCCGGCTTCCAGGTGTTCGCTGCGGTAGAAGCGCCGGCACTGGCTATGGAAGTCGTCCAGCAGCTGGTTCAGGCGCCGTTGCCAGTCTTCGGGGCCCAGCACCAGGAGAAAGTCGTCGCCACCGATATGGCCGACGAAATCGCGGCTCGGGTCCACCCGGTCGTTCAGGCATTGCGCCAGGCACAACAGCACTTCATCGCCACGCCCGTAGCCATAGATATCGTTGAAGGGCTTGAAGCTGTCGATGTCCACGTAGCAGATCAGCGATTCCCGCCCTTGTTGCAGCAAATGAGTCAGGCACTGCTGGATTGGCACGTTGCCAGGCAGCAGAGTCAGTGGGTTGGCGTAGCGCGCCTGCTGGATCTTCAGCTCGGTAATCAGCTTGAGCACATCGATCACCCGCCCCAGGCCCAGGTAGCGGCCGTTGAGGGTGATGATGAAATCCTCTTCGATCCGTTGCCGGGCGCGGCTGGTGATCAAGCGGCTGACCTGTTGCAGCGACTGGTTGAGCTCCACCGCCAGGAAGTCATCGTTCATCAGGCGGCTGATGGGCTTGCGGGCAAACAGGTCGGTGGCGAAGGGTTTGAGCAGGGCGTCGGACAACGAATGGCGATGCACGATGCCGCAGGGCTGGTCCTGTTCGTCGAGCACCGCCAGCGAGTTGAGGTTGGCCTGGCGGCGGAAGGCTTCCAGTACCGTGGCCGTGGGGACGTTGCGCGCCACCGCCGGTTGTTCGTTGAGCAGGGCGCTGAGGTCGCTGCCTTCGTCATTGAGGGTCGTGGTGCTGTTGTCGCGCTTGGGTAGCAGGTTGCGGCCGTCGCGAGGCGGATGTTCCTGGGGGCGGCCGAGCAGGTAACCCTGCAGCAGGTCGACGCCCATCTCCGTGAGCACCGCCAGTTCCTCCGCCAGTTCGATGCCCTCGGCGATCACCTGGGCACGGGAGGCCTTGGCAATTTGCAGGATCGAGCCGACGAACTCGCGCTTGAGGGCGTCCTGGTGAATGCCGTCGATAAAATGCCGATCGATCTTCACGTAGTCCGGGCGCAGTTCGGACCACAGGCGCAGGCTCGAATAGCCGGCGCCGAGGTCGTCCAGGGCGATCGAGAACCCCATGTCGCGATAATGATGCAGTGCGTTTTGCAGCAGCTGGAAGTCATCGATCGGTGTCTGCTCGGTGAGTTCGATCACCACCTGGCTCGGCGGGATACCGAAGTCCTGCAGCAGCTGCAGGGTGCGGCCGGGCTGGTGGGCGGCCTCCAGCAGCGATTCCGGGGACACATTGAGGAACAGCTTGCCGGGCAGCTGCTGCTCGCTGAAGCGCTTGCAGGCGCTCTGGCGGCAAGCGATTTCCAGCTCGCTGAGGCGCCCGGCCTGGCGGGCCACGGCAAACAGTGCGACCGGGGAGTGCAGTGGGTTGTTGGACGGGCCGCGGCTCAGGGCTTCATAGCCGAGAATGCGCCGTTCGGAGAGACAGATGATCGGCTGGAACAGACTGTGCAAACCGCTTTGAGCCAGGATTGAGCTCAAGGCACTCAGCTGTTCGGTCGTGGTCATGGCGATCTCTGTCGATGAAAAAAGGACCGGGCGCTGCTCTTGATTCAAGAGCAGCGCCCGGTCCTTCATTTCACGACAGAATGATGACTGTTTGATGACGCTCCGGGGAGCGGCAGCATTAAATAGCCATCATTTCAGTGCTTGGCCACCGCCGTGTTGAGCTTCAGGTAATCGAGGAGGATGCGCCCGGTTTCGCTGAGGTAAGCGTCGTCTTCCGGCTTGGTCTTCTCCGGATCGGCGGCCGCGATGGCGTCCTCGTCTTCTTTCTTCAGCTCCTTGAGCGGCTCTTCGCCCTTGGCCTTGCGGCGGACGTTTTCCAACGCCAGTTGCTTGGCCTCGATGTCGGCATGCTGGGCCCGGCGCTCGGCTTCGTTGAGGCTGACGGTTTTTTCGGCCATCAGCTTCTTGGCCAGGGCCAGCTTGTCGCGGATGAAGACGAACTCGGCGTCCTTGGCCGAGCGCAGGTCATGCTCGGATTTCAGCTGCGTGAGGAACGGCTTGAACGGATCCAGCGCCGGCTTGATCGCCGGGCGGATGGTGTCCCACGGCATGGCTTCGGGCAGGGCGCTTTCGCCGATTTCCTTGGTGTCGATGATCGACGGGTAATCGATGTCCGGCAGCACGCCCTGATGCTGGGTGCTCTGCCCGGAAACCCGGTAGAACTTGGCCAGGGTCAGTTTCAGCTCGCCATGGTTCAGCGGCTGGATGGTCTGCACGGTGCCTTTGCCGAAGGTCTGGCCGCCGATGATCAGCGCGCGGTGATAGTCCTGCATCGCACCGGCGAAAATCTCCGAGGCCGACGCCGAGAGGCGGTTGACCAACAGCGCCATCGGGCCTTTGTAGAAGGCGCCGGGGTTTTCGTCTTCGAGCACATCGACCCGGCCGTCGGCGTTGCGCACCAGCACGGTAGGGCCCTTGTCGATGAACAGGCTGGTCAGCTCGGTGGCTTCCTGCAGGGAACCGCCACCGTTGTTGCGCAGGTCGATGACCACGCCGTCGACCTTGTCTTTCTGCAACTCGGTCAGCAGCTTCTTCACATCGCGGGTGGTGCTCTTGTAATCCGGATCGCCGGCACGGAAGGCCTTGAAGTCGAGGTAGAAGGCCGGAATCTCGATCACCCCGAGCTTGTAGTCCTTGCCGTCCTGCTTGAGGTTGAGGATCGACTTCTTCGCCGCCTGCTCCTCCAGCTTCACCGCTTCGCGGGTGATGGAGACGATCTTGCTGGTCTGGTCGTTCGGCGCGTTGCTCGCCGGAATGATCTCCAGGCGCACCACCGAGCCTTTCGGACCACGGATCAGCTTGACCACTTCGTCCAGGCGCCAGCCGACCACGTCGACCATTTCCTTGTCGCCCTGGGCCACGCCGATGATCTTGTCCGCCGGTGCGACCTGCTTGGTCTTGTCCGCCGGGCCTGCCGGTACCAGGCGCACCACTTTGACTTGGTCGTTGTCGCTCTGCAGCACGGCGCCGATGCCTTCCAGCGACAGGCTCATGTTGATGTCGAAGTTTTCCGCGTTATCCGGCGACAGATAGTTGGTGTGCGGGTCGTAGGACATGGCGAAGGTGTTGATGTACGCCTGGAAGATGTCTTCGGCGCGGGTCTGGTCCAGGCGCGCCAGCTGGTTCTTGTAGCGCTTGGTCAGGGTTTCCTGAATCTGCTTGGGTTCCTTGCCGGCGATCTTCATGCGCAGGACTTCGTCCTTGACGCGTTTGCGCCACAGATCGTCGAGTTCGGCGCTGGTCTTGAGCCAGGGCGCGTCCTTGCGATCGATCAGCAAGGTTTCCTTGGTGGTGAAGTCGAGCTTGTCGACGCCTTTGTCCAGCTCGGCCAGGGCGAAGTCCAGGCGCGCCTTGACGCGGTCCAGATAGCGCTTGTAGATGACGAAGCCGGCGTTCAGGTCACCGCTCTTGAGGAAGTCGTCGAACTGGGTTTTCCACTTGTCGAACTCAGCGATGTCGCTGGCCATGAAGTAGCTGCGCGATGGGTCCAGCAGCTTCAGGTAGCTGTCATAGATGATCGCCGAGCGCGCGTCGTCCAGTGGGGGCTTGCTGTAATGATGACGCTTGAGCAATTCGACGACATTGAGGCTGGCAATCACCTCGTCGCGATCAGGCTGAAGTTTGTCCCAGCTATTGGCTGCGAACGTATTGGTCGACATCGGCAGCAGGCCAAAACCAATGAAAAGGGCGAGGGCGGTGCTGGGGAACAAATGCTTCATGCTGATTCGACGCGGGGGCAATTGATAACGCATATTAGGCCGTCTTTGAAGTCGCCGGTTCCACAAGGGCCGGTCGCATAATGCAAAAAGCCCGGTGCTACAGCTCCGGGCTCAGTCCAGACTCACTATGGAGGCACTGTGAAAGCATTGCAAGGCGTTGAAGGTCATGTGGAGTGGGTTGAAGAGCCGAGTCCGACGTGCGACGTAGGACAAGTACGAATTCGTGTGGCGGCAGCGGGGTTGAACCGTGCCGACCTGTTGCAACGGGCCGGGCTCTATCCACCGCCACCGGGCGCCAGCAAGATGCTGGGCCTGGAGTGTTCGGGAGTGATCAGCGAGGTGGGACCGGGGACGGCCTGGCAGGTCGGCGACCGGGTATGCGCGTTGCTGGCCGGTGGCGGCATGGCCGAGGAAGTGGTGGTCGATGCCCGTCATGTGCTGCCGGTGCCCGAAGGGTTGTCCCTGGCGGAAGCGGCGGCCCTGCCCGAGGTGTACAGCACCGCCTGGCTGAACCTGTTCCAGCTGGCGGCCCTCAAGCCGGGGGAAAAGGTGTTGCTGCATGCCGGCGCCAGTGGCGTCGGTTCGGCGGCGATCCAGCTGTGCAAGGCCTTTGGCAACCCGTGCTGGGTCAGCGTCGGTTCCGCCGATCGCCTGGCCTACTGTGAAGCGCTGGGCGCCCAAGGCGGCGTGGTACGCACCGACGGTCTGGACAGCCTGCGGGATTTCGGGCCGTTCGACGTGATCCTCGACCCGGTCGGCGCCAACTATGCGGCGCACAACGTCAAGCTGCTGGCCCTTGACGGGCGCTGGGTGCTGATCGGGCTGATGGGCGGGCGCGAGGCCCAGCTGGACCTGGCGCAGATCCTCGGCAAGCGCATCCAGTTGCTGGGCTCGACCCTGCGCAGCCGCGACGAGCAGTTCAAGGCCGATCTGTTCAGCGATCTCAGCCAGCAGGTCTGGCCGCTGTTTGCCGAAGGGCGCCTGAGCCCGCAACTGGCCAAAACCTTCCCGATCAAGGACGCCGAAGCGGCCTTTGCCGAGCTGGCGAGCAACCAAGTGTCGGGCAAGTTGGTGCTGGTGATCGACGAGACCCTGGTCTAAACCCTGTAACCGCTGCCTGCGGCAGCGGCTACAAACGTTCAGCTCATGCCCACTGGTGAATCGGCCAGCCGGCCTGTGCCGCGTGTTCGCGCAGCACCGGGTCCGGGTTGACCACGTGCGGATAGTCGACCCGCAGCAGCAGCGGCAGGTCGTTGCGCGAGTCGGAATAGAAGCTCGCGCCTTCGAGGTTTTCCTCTTCGGCGTCCAGCCATTCCAGCAGGCGGGCGACCTTGCCTTCGCGGTAGGTCAGGGTGCCGAGGGTGTTGCCACTGTAGACCCCGTGCAGCACTTCCAGCTCGATGGCCAGGACTTCGTCGATGCCCAGGCGCTCGGCGATGGGCTTGACCAGGTGGGTGCCCGAGGCCGAGATCACCAGGATCCGGTCGCCAGCCTTGCGGTGGGCGGCGATGGCCTTGCAGGCGTCGCTGAAAATGATCGGCTCGATCACGTCCTCGACCCAGGGCGCGACCAGGTGCTCGACCTCTTCCGGGGTACGGCCGGCCATCGGCTCCAGGCTGAAGGCCATGAACTCCTCCATCTTCAGCTTGCCGTGGCTGTAGGCGTCCATCAGCTCATTGTTGCGACGCATGAAGGACTCGCTGTCGACCCAGCCCAGGCGCCCCATCTGCTCGCTCCAGAGGGTGGCGCAGTCGCCGTGGATCAGGGTTTCGTCCAGATCAAAAATTGCCAGGGCCATTAGTACCGCTCTCTCTTAATCGTTTGCGTCAAAGTCATCAGGCTACCTCACAGAGGGCCGCCGGATCGATGGAAAGTGCCAGGCGTTGACCGTCGGAGTGCAGATCCTCCGGCGAGCGGTTGAGCACATCCACCACCAGTTCCACACCACGGGCCTCGACCCGGTAGCGGATCACGTTGCCCAGCAGGCTGTGGCTGCGGATCTGCGCGTCGGGTTCGCCGTCCCTGCGCAGTTCGATGGCCTCGGGGCGAATCGCGATCCGCCCGTTGACCGGCCGCTGCAGCAGCCTGCTGGCGCTTTCGGCATCCAGCAGGTTGTAGTTGCCGATGAAGCCGGCGGCAAACACATCCACCGGGGCGGTGTAGAGCGTCTCGGCGTCGCCGCTCTGGACGATCTTGCCCTGGTTCATCAGGAAGATGCGGTCGGACATAGTCAGGGCCTCTTCCTGGTCGTGGGTCACGAAAATCGTGGTCAGCCCCAGTTCGCGCTGGATCTGCCGGATCTGCTCGCGCAGGTGCTTGCGGATCCGCGCATCCAGGGCCGACAGCGGCTCGTCCAGCAGCAACAGCCGCGGGCGGGTGACCAGCGAACGGGCCAGGGCCACGCGCTGGCACTGGCCGCCGGACAGCTGATGGGGGTAGCGCTTGGCGAAGTCGTGCAGCTCCACCAGGCGCAGCACCTCGAGCACGCGCTTGTGGCTGTCGTCGGCGTTGACCTTCTGCATGCGCAGGCCGAAGGCGACGTTCTGTTCCACGGTCATGTTGGGGAACAGCGCGTAGCTCTGGAACACCATGCCGATCCCGCGTTTCTGGGGGCTCAGGGGCACGATGTCGTGGCCGTCGAGGAGGATCTTGCCGGCGTCCACCGGGGTCAGGCCGGCGATGCAGCGCAACAGGGTGGACTTGCCGCAGCCGGACGGGCCGAGCAGGGTGACGAACTCGCCCTTGCGGATTTCGCAGTTGATGTCGTCGAACACCGTGGTGCCTGCATAGTTTTTTTGTAAGTGTTGGACGCTGACGAAGCTCATTGGCTTTTGTCCTTGTTCAAGATGTTGGCGGCCCAGGTCAGAACCAGCACAAAGAAGAAGTAGGAGATCACCAGGGCGCTGGTGAAGTGGCCGCTGCTGTTGCGCATGTTGTTCAGGTAGACCTGCAGAGTTTCGTAGCGGGTGCCCACCAGGATGTTGGCGAACACGAACTCGCCGAACAGGAAGGAGAACGACAGCAGCAGGGCCACCATCAGGCCCTTGCGCAGGTTCGGCAGCACCACCAGGAACGCTGCCTGCCAAGTGCTGGCGCCCAGTAGTTGGGCGGCGTCCATCAGGTCGCGCAGGTTGATCGCCTGCAGGTTGTTGGTGATCGCCCGGTACATGAACGGCAGGGCCACGGTGAAGTAGCAGCCGACCAGGATCCACGGCGTGCCGACCATGGCAAACGGGCCCGAGCCGTAGAGTTGCAGCAGGCCCACCGAGGACACCACCGGCGGCACCGCGAACGGCAGCAGGATCAGGATGTTCATCAGCGCGTCGAGCCGCGGGAAGTGGTAATGCACCACGAACAGCAGCGGCAGGATCAGCACCACGGACAGGATCAGCGCGCCGACGCAGACCAGCAGCGACTGGCCGAAGGCATGCAGGAAGCGTGGGTCGCTCCACAGCTGGATATACCACTTCAGGGTAAAGCCGCTGGGCAGGACGGTCGCCGACCAGTTGCTGGCGATGGAGTAGATCAGGGTGCCGGCCAGCGGCAGCAGCAGAATGGCGAACAGCAGGTACACCACGAGGCGGTGATAGAGGGCGGCGGAGCCGGGTTCAGCGCGAGACATGGTAGCTCCTCTTCAGCAGCAACTGATGGACGATGGTCACCAGGGTCATCAGCGCCACCAGCACCACGGCCAGGGCGCTGGCCATGTTCGGGTCCAGGGAGATGTCGCCGGACACCATGGCGGCGATGCGGATCGGCAGCACGTTGAAGTTGCCGGTGGTCAGCGCGTAGACCGTGGCATAGGCGCCCAGGGCGTTGGCCAGCAGGATGACGAAGGTCCCGAGCAGCGCCGGGGTCAGCACCGGCAGGCCGATATGTCGCCAGAACTGCCAGCCGCTGGCGCCGAGCAGGGCGGCGGATTCGCGCCAGTCTTCGCGCAGGGCGTCGAAGGCCGGGTAGAGCAACAGCACCCCCAGGGGAATCTGGAAGTAGGTATAGAGGATGATCAGGCCGGTCTTGGAGTAGAGGTTGAAGTCCTCGATGATCCCCGCCTGCTTGAGCATGATGGTGATGCTGCCGTTGAAGCCCAGCAGGATGATGAAGGCGAACGCCAGGGGCACGCCGGCGAAGTTGCTGGTCATGTTGGCGAAGGCGTTGACGAAGTTGCGCAGCTTCGAGTCGATCCGGCGCAGCGAGTAGCTGCCGAGAATCGCGATGACGATGCCGAACACGCTCGACCAGAAACTGATCTCCAGGCTGTATTGGATGGCCTGCAGGTAGAACTTCGAACTGAAGATCTTGTTGAAGTTGGCCAGGCCCCAGCCGAACTCTTCCGATTGCAGGCTGTTGACCAGCACCCAGAGCAGCGGGGCGATCTGGAACACGATGAAGAACAGGGCGAAGGGCAGCAGGCACAGGATTGCCAGCCATTTGCCGCGGGTGAATGCGTTCACTTGAGCAGCTCCCGGCAGACGGGTTTGTCGTGGAGCACGCCGAGCAGCTCGCAGATGGTGCCGCACAGCTCGGTCTGTTCCGGGGTCGCTGCGGGGCTGAAACTGAAGGCATCGCCCAGGACGAACAGCGGCACCTCCCGCTCCTCGGCCAGCAGGCCGTTGTGGGAACGGTCGTTGTTCATGCCGTGGTCGGCCGTCACCAGCACCTGGTAGCCGGCGTCGAGCCAGCCTTGCAGGTAGTCGGCGAGGATGATGTCGGCGGTGCGGGCGCTGTTGCGGTATTGCGGGCTGTCGAGGCCGTGCTTGTGCCCGGCGTCGTCGATGTTCATCGGGTGCACCAGCAGAAAGTTCGGGGCGTGGCGCCGCCGCAGGTGTTCGGCGTCGGCGAACAGATGGGAATCAGGATAGTGGTCGTTCCAGTAGAAGTGCCCGTGCTGGATCGGCAGTGTCTTGTCGTCGGTGTGGCGGTCCCGGGCCGGTTCGAACGGCGAGCGATTGTACAGCTCGCTGACCCAGTGATAGGCCGCGGCGGCGGTGCTGAGCCCGGCGGCGCTGGCGTAGTGGAAAATGCTGCGTTGGTTGGACAGGCGCGAGACCTGGTTGTGCACGATGCCACTGTCGAGCGGTGGCACCCCGGTCAGGATGCATTCGTAGAGCGGGCGGGACAGGGCCGGCAGTTCACATTCCAGTTTGTACAACGCTGCGCGTCCTGCGCCGACGTAGGCTTGAAGGTGTCCCATGGCGTGCCGCGCGACCTCGTGGTTGAGGCCGTCGAGCACCACAAGGATGACGTTGTGCTTCATAGGGCGGGTGACTCCGCAAGGCAAGATAAAACAATCCCGTAGAAGCGGAGCTTGCCCGCGATGGCATCTCTGCGGTTCCGGTACAGACCGCAGCGCCTGGATCGCGGGCAAGCCTCGCTCCTACGGATGCAGCATTACTGCATGTTGATGATCACTTCTTCCTGCCACTTCTGCGGCAGGGCCTTGGAGGTTTTCTCCCAGGCGTCGGCGTCCTTGATCGGGGTGACCTTCTTGTACTGCTCGTTGGGCAGCAGGTTGGCCTGGACGTCGGCCGGCAGGGTCAGGTGCTCGGCGCGGATCGGACGCGCATTGCCACGCGCCAGGTTGATCTGCCCGGCATCGCTGAAGATGTACTCACGGGCCAGCTTGGCTGCGTTCGGGTGCTTGGCGTATTTGTTGATGATAGTGGTGTAGCCGGAGATCACCGAACCGTCCGACGGGATCAGCACGACGTAGTCGTCCTTGTTGACCATCTTGTTGCGGTAGCTCAGGCCGTTGAAGTCCCAGACCACACCGACTTCCACTTCACCCTTTTCCATGGTGGCGATGGTCGGGTTGGCCAGCGACAGGCGGCCCTGCTTGGCGATCTCGGCGAACATCAGCAGCGCCGGCTGCAGGTTCTTTTCATCGCCGCCCTTGGCGATGGCAGCGGCCAGCACGCCGTTGGCGGCCTGGGCGGCGGTGCTCACGTCGCCGATGGAGACCTTGTACTTGCCTTTCTCCAGGTCGGCCCAGCTCTTCGGTGCTTCGGAGCCGTGCAGCAGCTTCTTGTTGACGATGAAGGCGATGGTGCCGGTATAGGCCAGGGCCCAGTTGCCGTCCTTGTCCTTGGCCCAGTCCGGGACCTGCGCCCAGGTGCTTGGCTTGTACGGCTGGACCACGCCCTGCTTGACCGCGATCGGGCCGAAGGCCGCGCCCACGTCGCCGATGTCGGCGCTGGCGTTGTCTTTCTCGGCGGCGAACTTGGCGATCTCCTGGGCCGAGCTCATGTCGGTGTCGATGTGCTTGAGGCCGTAGTTCTTGGCCAGGTCTTCCCAGGTTCCTTTCCAGTTGGCCCAGTCGTCGGGCATGCCGACGCTGTTGACGGCGCCTTCGGCTTTCGCCGCGGCTTCGAGGGTCTTCAAGTCGGTGTCAGCGGCCATGGCGGCGGTGCACAGGGCGATGGTCGAGCCTAACAGTGATGCCAGGAAAAGCTGTTTCATCCGAAGCTCCTTTGGGCGTGTTCAACGCTGCGTTTTTATCTAACGTTTGCGGTTGGGTTGGTCTAGGTCAGCAATACCTGAGCCAATTTAAGCCGGCTGGATGACACTTTGATGTCGGTATCGCTCCTGCTGGGCGGTTACAGGCGGCAGGCAAAAGGTTGCGAGATAAGCGTAGCCCAAGGCTAAACGGCTGATATGAAAGGACTTGGCCAGCCAATTGCAGGTGCCTGGCACGGCCATCCGACGGCTTTGTCATCTGTCAGTCATATGCATTGCCTAGGCTTTCGGTTGAAAAGCCGGTGCCTTTTTCAGGCGCGTTTGGCCCTGAAACAGTGCTGGTCTAGTCCAGATAGGTAACGTTGATGCGTGAAGAGGCAGTCAAGGCGGTGACAGCCATTGGGCAGGTCCTGCAGGAACAGATCGATCACGGGTTGCTGGCGCCGGGCAGCAAACTGCCGGCCGAGCGCAAGCTCAGTGAATTGTTCGGCACCACCCGGATTACCGTGCGGGAAGCCTTGCTGCAATTGGAGGCCCAGGGGCAGATCTATCGCGAGGAGCGGCGCGGCTGGTTCGTCTCGCCGCCACGGCTGGCCTACAACCTGATGCAGCGCAGCCACTTCCACGCGATGGTCAGTGCCCAGGGGCGGGTGCCGTCGACCGAGGTGATTTCCGCGCGCCTGCAGCCGGCTTCCGCGGCGGTCTGTGCCTGGTTGCAGCTGCCGGCGTTGTCCAGCGTGATCCAGATCTGCCGGGTGCGCCGTATCGACGAGCGCCTGGTGCTGTATGTCGAGCACTACCTCAACCCGCAGTACTTCCCGGGCATTCTCGATTTCGACCTGAACCAGTCGATCACCGAGCTGTATGCGCGGCACTACGACTTGCATTACGGTCGGGTGCGCTTCGAGATCGTGCCGACTTCCCTGCCGGTGGAGGCCGCGGCGGCGCTGCGGGTGTCGGCCGGCAGTCCCGGGCTGCGGATCGCCCGGGTCAATTATGACCAGCATGAGCGGCTGATCGACTGCGACCTGGAGTTCTGGCGCCACGACGCCATCCATGTCGGCGTTGATGTCGTCTGAGCCCGTTCTCCTTGTAGGGGCGAACTCGCGATAACGCCCGCCAGGGCGTTTTATGCTTCCTGCTCAGGCCCCCCGCCGGCGGTGACCACTTGCACGCTCATGCGTGGCGTGGCCAGGTCCATTCCGGCTTCGTCGAGGTGGCGCTTGAGGGACAGGTTGAAGGCCCGGGAGACTTCCCATTGCTTGATCGGCGCGGTCTTGAAGCGGGCGCGCAGGATGGCGTTGCCGGACTCGAAGCTCTCGACCCCCTGGAACTCCAGCGGCGACCAGATATTGCGCCGCTGCAGCGGGTCGGTGCGCATCTTCTGGCCGACATCGCGCATCAGCTTGATGGCGTCGTCGATGTCCATGTTGTACGGAATGGCCACCCGGAAGATCGCGTAGCCGAACTCCCGGGAGTAGTTCTTGATGCTCTTGATTTCGCTGAACGGAATGGTGTGCACGATGCCGTCGATGTCCCGCAGGCGCACGGTGCGGATGGTCAGGCCCTCGACGGTGCCCAGGTGGCCGCCGACGTCCACATAGTCGTCGATGGCCAGGGAGTCCTCGATGATGATGAACAGGCCGGTGATCAGGTCGGCCACCAGCGATTGGGCGCCGAAACCGATGGCCAGGCCGATCACACCGGCACCGGCCAGCAGCGGCGTGACGTTCATGCCCATGTTCGCCAGGGCGACGATCAGGCCGATGATGAAGATCGCCACGAACAGTACGTTGCGGATCAGCGGCATCATGGTTTGTGCCCGGGCGTTGGCCAGGCCTTTGCGCGAGCGGGTCAGGGCGTGGTGCACCGCGGTGTCGCTGAGAATCCAGATCAGCCAGGCGAACAGCAGGGTGCCGCCGAGGCCGAACAGCTTGACGCTGATTTCGTGGCCGTCGCCTTCGGTGAAACGGATCAGCGACATGCCCCAGACCCGCAGGCCAAGCTCGATGAACACCAGCCATACCGCCAGGTGGGCGAGGGTATAGAAGAAGCCTTTCAGGCGCTCGGAATACAGGGCGTGGCGCTTGTGCCCACGGTGGGGCTTGAGGGCGTGGCGGCGCACCAGGCCGTTGATCACCATGCACAGCACCAGCAGCACCGTGCAGATCAGCGACTGGCGCAGAGCGGTGCTGGTGTCGCCGGCGGAAATGAAGGTGGCGAACAGCGAAATGCCCACCAGCACCAGCGCGGGCAGGTACCAGAAGGTGCCGATGATTTCGATGGTGTCGCTCAGGGCGCGGCGGGTCAGGCGCCGGGACAGCGGCTGGTTGCGGATCAGGTGGGCGATCGGCCGGCGGAAACGCAGGATGAAGACCCCGGTGGACAAGGCCGCCATGACATTGGCGAAGGTGGCTGCCGTGTGCGCCAGGTGGCTGCCCAGGCTGGCGATCAGCCGCGGGTCGCTCAAGGCCTCGCCGAAGGCGGCGAAACTGCCGATCAGCCACAACGGCCGGAAGGCCTGGCGGCGCAGGATGTACAGCGCGCGGTGGCGATTCGGACCGTCCAGCACGGAAAAGGCGATCACACAGATCGCCGAGAAGCAGGTGCCGACCACCAGCGCATAAGCCAGGACCATGGCCAGGTCCTTGCCCAGGGACGATGGCAGTTTGTAGGTCATGTACACGGTCATGATCAGCGCGATCAGCCACGGGCCCAGTTTGCGCAGGGCGAAACGCAGCAGGTCCCAGGTCTTGGGATGTTGCGGCAGTTCGTCGGTGAGGCCGAAACGCTCGCGGACGCGGTGGCTGAGCCAGATCAGCGCGGCGGCCAGCAGGCTCCAGACCATCAGGATCAGGGCGAAGGCGAAGATGATCGGCAGCCATTCGCTGGCCGGCAGCATCAGGTCTGCCAGTTCATCCTTGGCCTGGTCGAATTCGTTCGACCAGCGATTGATCGGGCTGTCGGCGCCGGAGAACTGCTTTTCGAAGCTGGACAGGGTGCCGCCGATCAGACCGAGCACGCCTTCTTCAGCGGGAGCCTGGGCCTTTTTCGTGGCGTCGCGCAGCTTTTTCAGGTCGCGCAGCAACTGCGTTCGTTGCTGGTCGTTTTCCAGGGACTTGATCACTTCATCCAGCGACTGGCCCAAGGGTTGCTCGGCTTGTGGCTGGGTCTTGCCGGTATTGAGCAGCCCTGGCAAGCCCACGGCCTGAGCCGATGACAGCGGCAACAGGGTCAGGAGGCAGAGAAACAGGCAGTAGCGCAGAACGGAAAGACGAGCGAACACGGGGTGGTCAACCTTGGACAAAGCGGATCGACCGAGTGTACGAGGCGGCTAATACCAATGCGAGCCTGGGCGGCGCATTTATTCGGCGAGTTTGGCGAGGATCTTGTAGATCACGGTGCCGAGAATCAGCAGCATACCGGCCCACATGCTGAAGATGCCGGCATTCTTGTCGCGGAAGTTGTAGCCGATGGCCAGCAGGGTCATCCCTGAGAGAATGGGGATGAGCATGGCATGGAAGGAATACATCGAGATCATGGGGACAGCCTTGTCGGAGGGGATACTGACCAGTCTAGGTGGCTTTGCCGGAGTGCGGGGTGATGTGGATCAGAAATGCCTCGGTGCCCGGATTTTCGCATCCTGTAGGAGCGAAGCTTGCTCGCGGTGAACGATGACGCGGTCGTCCAGTACCTCCGCGCCGCGGCCATCGCGAGCAAGCTTCGCTCTTACAGAAGAGAGGTTACGGCAGGTCGGCGCTGGCGTAGAACGCGCTCAGCACCTTCACCAGGTGCGCCAGGTCGTGGCTGCCGCACAGTTCGCGGATCGAGTGCATGGCGAAGGTCGGCAGGCCGATATCCACGGTGCGCACGCCCAGGTGGCTGGCGGTGATCGGGCCGATGGTCGAGCCGCACCCCATGTCGCTGCGCACCACGAAGCTTTGTACCGGTACTTCCTCGGCCATGCACAGATGACGGAAGAAGCCGGCGGTCTCGCTATTGGTGGCGTAGCGCTGGTTGCTGTTGACCTTGATCACCGGGCCGGCGTTGAGTTTCGGGCCGTGGTTGGCATCGTGCTTGTCGGCGTAGTTGGGGTGTACGCCGTGGGCGTTGTCGGCCGAGACCAGCAGCGACTTCTGGATGGTCCGCACGAACTCGTCGCCTTCGGGCAGCAGGCGGCGCAGGGTCTGTTCGAGCATCGGGCCGTCGGCGCCGCAGGCGGAGCAGGAACCGACTTCTTCGTGGTCGTTGCAGACCAGCACGCAGGTTTCCTCGGTGTCGGCGTTGAGCAGGGCTTGCAGGCCGGCATAGCAGGACAGCAGATTGTCCAGGCGCGCGCCGGCGATGAAGTCGCCGTGCAGGCCGATGACCGCCGCGCTCTGGGTGTCGTAGAAGCTCAGCTCGTAGTCGAGCACCACGTCGGCGTTCAGGCCATGTTCCCGGGCCAGTTGGTCGGTCAGCACCGCGCGGAAGTCGACCCGCTCGTCACCGGCGAATTGCGCCAGGATCGGCGGCAGCTCGGTCTGGGCGTTGATCGCCCAGCCCTGGTTGGCTTCGCGATTGAGGTGGATGGCCAGGTTGGGGATGGTCGCGATAGGCGCTTTGAAGTCGATCAGCTGGCTTTCGACCTTGCCGTCGCGGCGGAACGTGACGCGGCCGGCCAGGGACAGGTCGCGGTCGAACCAGGGGGCCAGCAAGGCACCGCCATAGACTTCCACACCCAGTTGCCAGAAGCCCTGGCGTTGCAGCTCCGGTTGCGGCTTGACCCGCAGGCACGGGCTGTCGGTGTGGGCGCCGACCATGCGGATACCGCTGTGCAGGGGCGAATGCCGGCCCAGCTTGACGGCAACGATGGAGGAGTCATTGCGGGTGACGTAATAGCGACCGTTGGCTTCGGTGGTCCACGGCTCGCGCTCGTCGAGACGCTGATAGCCTGCCGCCTCCAGGCGTTGAACGAGGCTGGCGGTTGCATGGAAAGGGGTAGGGGAGGCCTTGAGGAAGTCGATCAGGCCCTGGTTCAACTCTTCGCGCATAAGTAGCTCCAGACAGCAGTGGCGCGAGTTTACCGTATCGGCTCGCGGCATTGCAGACGCAATGCCGTTGAGGGAGACAACATCCCCGCGCAGTACGGGGAAACAGCTCAACCGGTAATCAGGTTGCCTTTGAGGAACACTTCGCGGCGTTGTTTGCGGCCCACATACTCATGCTTGCTGGCCTGGTAGACCTCGCTGAACTTTTCCGCGCGGATGCCCGGTAGTTGCTCGAGGTACTCCTCGACCAGCGCGTCGTACCGCGCTTCGGTAATCAGCTTGTAGATTTCGCGGCGGTAGAAGAAGCCCAACTGAAAACCCAGGGTTTCGCTGGGGTGGGGTGAGCTGGTCGCGAAGCAGTTCTCGAAGTCGATGGCCTTGAGCGGAGCCCGGGGGCTGATCATGATGTTGCCGGCCCAGAAATCCATGTGGGTGATGTTCTTTTGCGCGAGGGAGTGCAGCAGGCCGAAGGCGTCGCGGATAAAAGGCTCGATCTTGCCCGGGTTTTCGCGCAACCACTGTACGCCGTCAATGTAGTCATCCAGCAGGCGGGTGATGATGAAGTACTCCTGCACCAGCCCCAGGCGGTCCCGGGTATGGCCGAATCCTTCGAGGTCGGACATCTGCGCGCCGCGTCGCTGGGCTTCGGCGGTGTTGATCAGCTCTTCCAGCGGCCAGTCGAAGCGGCCGTTGCGCTGGGGCTTGCCCAGGGTGACGCGCACTTTCGCCTTGAAGGTATCCAGCGGTTGTACCTTGGCGAACAGCGGCGTCTCGCCGGTTGCCAAGGGGGCGCTGGCGCGGGTCTGTTTGTGTGCGTGGCGTTGGCGGATGAGGCGTTCGAGGGCTGCGCTGGCGTCTGCCGACGGCCTTTCGCGAAGGTGCAGGGTGGTATTCAGAAAGCAGAAGGTAAAAGGGTAATCGCGTTGAAATGGCTGACTGCTGAGCACAGAGGCTTCCTGCCGTAATGTCGAGTGGCCATTATTTTAATATTTTTTTCACAAATCTGTAACAAAATTCAGACAAGTCTTACATCTATTTAGGAATTTTCTTGTATGGCGCCCCTTGACGGAGGGGCGTCCCGAGAAAGTCAGTCTCGATCAAAACGGCGCCGGGCACTCGAAGCGCAGGCGTTCGCCACTCTGGGGATGAGTGAAGCTGAGCATGCTGGCGTGCAGGCACAGGCGCGGCCAGGCGGCCAGGGCTTGCGGGTGGGCGTACAGGCCGTCGCCCAGCAGCGGATGACCGATGGACAGCATGTGTACGCGCAACTGGTGCGAGCGCCCGGTGATCGGGGTCAGCTCGACCCGGCACCAATCGCCGCAGCGTTCCAGTACCCGCCAGAAGGTCAGGGCGTGCTTGCCGAATTCGTGATCCACCACGTGCCGCGGTTTGGTCGGCGGGTCGTAGCGCAGGGGCAGGTCGATGCTGCCGCTGTCCAGCTCCGGCTGGCCCCAGCACAGGGCGGTGTAGGCCTTTTCGGTCTCGCGGTCGTGAAACTGCCGGGACAGTTCGCGGTGGGTATCGGGGTCGCGGGCCAGCAGGATGATGCCGGAGGTTTCCCAGTCCAGGCGATGGACGATACGGGCTTCCGGGTAACCGTTTTCCTGCAGGCGGGTGATCAGGCAGTCCTTGTTGTCATCGGCCCGGCCGGGCACGGAGAGCAGCAGGGTGGGTTTGTCCACCACCAGAATGGCGGCGTCCTGATGAATGATGCGGATATTCGACAGCGGCATTAAAACAGCCTCGTAACAAACGCCAACGGCGGCGCGATCGCCCCGGCTTCTGCAGAAACCGAGGGATCGAGCCGCCGTGGCTCCAACCTGATCGATCAGCGATCAGGCAGGGTGATATTGAGTTCCAGGATCGAGCAGCTGCCCTGGTTTTCCAGAGCGACATGCACATCATCGGACCCGATATTGACGTACTTGCGGATTACTTCCACCAGTTCCTTCTGCAAGGCAGGCAAGTAATCAGGGGTGCTGCGCTGGCCGCGTTCATGCGCCACGATGATCTGTAGACGCTCTTTCGCTACCGAGGCGGTACTTTGCTTTTTGTTGGCACGAAAGAAGTCAAAAAGGTTCATTACCTACCTCCAAACAGGCGCTCGAAGAATCCCTTCTTCTCGACATTCAGAAACCGATGTTCTTTTTCCTTGCCCAGCAAGCGATCGACGGTATCGCTGTAGGCCTGGCCGGCATCGCTCTGGTCGTCGAGGATGACTGGGATACCCTGGTTGGAGGCCTTGAGCACGGCCTGGGACTCAGGGATGACGCCCAGCAGTCGAACGGCGAGGATTTCCTTGACGTCTTCGACGCCAAGCATTTCGCCCTTCTCGACACGCTCCGGGTGGTAGCGAGTGATCAGCAGGTGCTCCTGGATCGGCTCTTCGCCTTTCTCGGCGCGACGGGACTTGCTGGCCAGCAGGCCCAGCATGCGGTCGGAGTCACGGACCGAGGAAACTTCCGGGTTGGTCACGACTATCGCTTCGTCGGCGAAGTACATGGCCAGGTGGGCGCCTTTCTCGATACCGGCCGGGGAGTCGCAGACCACGAAATCGAAGGTCTCCTTGAGCTCCATCAGCACTTTTTCCACGCCTTCCTGGGTCAGCGCGTCTTTGTCGCGGGTCTGACTGGCGGCCAGCACGTAGAGGTTTTCCAGGCGCTTGTCTTTGATCAGGGCTTGCTGCAGGTTGGCTTCGCCATTGACCACGTTGACGAAGTCATACACCACGCGACGCTCGCAACCCATGATCAGGTCGAGGTTACGCAGGCCGACGTCGAAGTCGACGATGACTGTTTTGTGGCCACGCAGAGCGAGACCGGTACCGATAGCGGCGCTGGTGGTGGTCTTACCCACACCACCCTTGCCGGATGTAACCACGAGAATCTTGGCCAAGGTGTTTCACCCCTAAGGAAAAAGGACTTTCAGCCCCTGAAAAACATCTCTATGAAAAACTACTGCAGTCGGACAGCCTTGGCTGGAGGTCGGCCAGCATTGCTGATGACCTGCTCCTACTTCGTTTGAGCCGTTTTCGCTAGGTTTTAGAGATGCTTGGAAAATGCGGCAGTATCCGTTAAAGACGTGTGATGTTCAACACGTCACCCGACAGGCTGACCTGGACTCCGGCCCCCCACAACGGATCGCGTCGCAGGTCCTCGGAAACCTTGTACTGGCCGGCGATGGACACCAATTCAGCGCTCAACTGCTGACAGAAAATCCGTGCCTTGGTATCGCCCTTGACCCCGGCCAGCGCCCGGCCGCGCATCGGGCCGTATACATGGATATTGCCATCGGCGAGAAGTTCCGCGCCCGGGCTGACCGAGGAAGTCACCACCAGATCGCCACCCTGGGCATAGATCTGCTGTCCACCGCGTACTGGCGAAGTGATGATCCGGGTGGGTTTGATCGTGGGTTCAGGCGGCTTTTCGGGCTGTTTCCGGACTTCGCTTTCCGGCGGTTCGAGGGGCCGTTCACGGGCGCCGGAGGGCGGCAGGACCGGCAGGTCGACGGCGATGGCGGCGGCGATGTCCTCGATGCGGCTGGCGCGGATCGCCAGGGTGCGCAGGCCATGGTGACGGCAGACGCGCATCAGGCCTGGCAGATCGACGGCGCCTTCGCTGGCCGGCAGCTTGTCCAGGGCCAGTACCAGCGGGGCGTTGCTGAAGAAATTCGGGGCTTGCGCGACCTTCGCCGCCAGTTGGCGATCGAGACCTTCGAGGTCGTTTCGGGCCAGTTCCAGCACGGTGATGGCCAGCATGCTGCCCTTCAACTGGAACACCGGGTCCAGGTTTTGCGATTCGGTTTGGCTCATGGTCGGCATAAAGCGGCTTGTCACTAAAAGTGCCGAGACTTATAACGAGAACGCCTGCGGGCCGCAAGCCGGGTCGAACCGATGTAGAATGCGCGACCTTGTTGTCTGTCCGGAATCTGTAATGGATCGCCCGCGTTTTCGAGCTGCATTTCTTTATCCCCGTTTCTGGCCGCTGTGGCTGGGCCTGGGGTTGCTATGGCTGGTGGTCCAGCTGCCTTATCCGTTGTTGCTGGGGATCGGTCGGGCCCTGGGTGCATTGATGTACCGGGTGGCCGGCGAGCGCCGGCGGATCGCCAAGCGCAACCTGGAGCTGTGTTTCCCCGAGAAGTCCGCGGCCGAACGCAAGCGTCTGCTCAAGGAAAACTTCGCCTCCACCGGCATCGCCTTTTTCGAAATGGCCATGAGCTGGTGGTGGTCCAAGCGGCGCCTGGCGCGCCTGGCCCATGTCGAAGGCCTGGAGCACCTCAAGCAGGCCCAGCTTGAAGGCAAGGGCGTGATCCTCATGGCCCTGCACTTCACGACCCTGGAAATTGGCGCGGCGCTGCTTGGCCAGCAGCACACCATCGACGGTATGTACCGCGAGCACAAGAACCCGCTGTTCGATTTCATCCAGCGTCGCGGTCGCGAGCGGCACAACCTGGATTCCCTGGCGGTGGAGCGCGAAGACGTGCGTGGCATGCTCAAGCTGCTGCGCTCCGGACGGGCCATCTGGTACGCACCGGACCAGGACTACGGCGCCAAGCAGAGCGTGTTCGTGCCCTTGTTCGGTATCCAGGCGGCGACCGTCACCGCCACCAGCAAGTTCGCCCGGCTGGGCAAGGCCCTGGTGGTGCCTTTTACCCAGCAGCGGCTGGCCGATGGCAGCGGTTATCGCCTGGTGATCCATCCGCCGCTGGAGGATTTCCCGGGGGAGACCGACGAGGCCGATTGCCTGCGCATCAACCAGTGGATCGAAGGCGTGTTGCGTGAGAGTCCGGAGCAGTACCTGTGGGCGCACCGGCGTTTCAAGAGCCGTCCGCCAGGCGAGCCGAAGCTGTACAAGAAGCGCGGTTGACATTATCGCGTTAGATTGAAAGCCCCTTTTAGCGCCATGGAGTGTTGCGATGAGCCCAGCGGAACCGGTCACAGGATTGATTCTTTCCGGCGGCGGGGCGCGTGCGGCATATCAGGTGGGGGTGCTGGCGGCGATTGCCGAATTGCTGCCGGCCGGGGCGAGCAATCCGTTTCCAGTGATAGTCGGGACCTCGGCCGGGGCGATCAATGCGGTCAGCCTGGCCAGCGGGGCAATGGATTTCACCGCGGCCATCGAGCGTCTCACGGCATTCTGGCAGGGCTTTCGCAGCCATCAGGTGATCCGCAGCGACTGGCCCGGGGTCATCCGCCAGGCCACCCGGTTCGTCGGCCACAGCCTGCTCGGCCTGGGTGCCCAGGTGCCCGTGGCGCTGCTCAACAGCTCGCCGCTGCGGCACCTGTTGAACGAAAAACTGCAGCTGTCCGGCATTCGCCAGGCCATTACGCAGAAACATCTGAAGGCGGTAGCGGTCACGGCCTTCGGTTATGAGTCGGGCCAGGCGGTGACCTTCTACCAGGGGGGCGGCACCATCGATGCCTGGCTGCGCCACCGGCGTATCGGCCTGCCCACCGAGCTCACGGTCGAACATTTGCTGGCCAGCTCGGCGATTCCACTGCTGTTCGCTCCGGTGAAAATCGACCAGGAGTTCTTCGGCGACGGCGCGGTGCGCCAATCGGCGCCCATCAGCCCGGCCCTGCACCTGGGGGCCAGCCGGGTGCTGGTGGTCGGGGTCAGTGGCAACCCCCGTGGCCTCGATCCCGAGGCGCCTCAGCAGCGTTCCTACACCGGGCAGCAGCCGACGCTGGCGCAGATCGGCGGGCACATGCTCAACAGTACCTTCATTGACAGCCTGGAAAGCGACATCGAACTTCTGCAGCGTCTGAACCAGTTCAGTCATCTGCTGCCGTCGAGTGCGCCGGTCCGCACCCTGGGCGTGGCCCCGGTGGAGGTGCTGGTGATTGCCCCCAGCCAGCCGATCGATGAAATCGCCGCGCGTCACCGGCAGGAACTGCCAGCGGCGCTGCGCCTGTTCCTGCGCGGGCCGGGGGCGACCAAGACCAGTGGGGCGGGGGTTCTGAGTTATCTGTTGTTCGAGGCGGGGTATTGCAGCGAGTTGATCGAGCTGGGGCGCAGCGATGCCCTGGCCAAGCGCGACGAGTTGAGGCAGTTCCTGGGCCTGACGGCGGCGGCAACCGCCTGAAAACGGCGCGAGCAAGCTCGCTCCTACAGGGAGTACCGCGTTCTGTAGGGCAAGCCTGCTCGCGACAGGTCGTTTGAGGGGAGGGCTCAGGCCGTCAGTTTGTCATCGCGGAAGTCCCGCAGGGCCTGTTCGATTTCTTCCCGGGTGTTCATCACGAACGGGCCGTATTGCACGATCGGCTCGCCCAGTGGCTTGCCAGCGATCAGCAGCACACGGGCGCCATCTGTGCTGCTCAACTGGAGTTCACCCAGGTCGGACAGGCGCACCAGCTTGCTGCTGGCCACCGGTTGCGGGTGCCCGGGCAGATCGATCTGGCCTTCATAGACATACAGCAGCGCCCGGTGCCCTTCGGGCAGGCGCGGGCTGATGCTGGCGCCCGCCGGCAGGCGCAGGTCGAAGTAGTGGGGCTCGGTGTCCGGGCGTTCGACGGCACCGGTCTGCTGCAGTTGGCCATCATCGAAGCGGCCGGCGATCACCACCACCTCCACGCCATTGGCGGTGGTCAGGCGCGGGATGTCCTGGGGTTGAATGTCCCGGTAGCCGGCCTTGTCGAGCTTGTGCTTGCCCGGCAGGTTCAGCCACAGCTGGAAGCCGCGCATCACGCCTTCTTCCTGTTCCGGCATCTCGCTGTGGATGATGCCCTTGGCAGCGGTCATCCACTGCACGCCACCGCCCTCCAGCAGGCCGACGTTGCCCAGGTGGTCTTCGTGGCACATGCGGCCTTCGAGCATGTAGGTGACGGTTTCGAAACCGCGATGGGGGTGGGGCGGGAAGCCGGCGATGTAGTCGTCGGGATTCTCCGAGCCGAACTCGTCGAGCATCAGGAACGGGTCGAAGCGCTCGACACCCTGGCCACCGAAGACCCGGGTCAGTCTGACGCCGGCGCCGTCCGAGGCGGGTTGGCCGGTATGGACGCTGAGTACTTTGCGAAACTGAGTCATCGATGCAACTCCTGATCAGGTTGGAATGAGCGACATGCTATGCCAGCTCAACTGATCGATGGTTGCGAATATCGGCGTGTTGTTATCGATTTATTCGATGTGATCCGTTCCCGTAATCAGTGCGGGAACGGACCTCGCAGCATCAGAAGTGATACTTGAGCAGCAGGCTGGCGGTGTTCTGGTCGGTGTCGAAGTAAGGGGTATCCTTGACCCCGTACTTGTTCTTCCAGTAGTCGTACTCGATACCCACATACAGCTGTTTGGCGCCCAGTTTCAGCGCCTTGCCCAGGTCGTATTTGATCTGCGGGTTGATGTGCAGGTTGGCGTGGTACTCGCCCTTGGAGTTCCTGTCATTGTCCACCACCCAGTCGATGAAACCGTCGACCAGAATGTCCGAGCTACCCACGGGAATGGTGTAGGACCAGACCGGAGTGATCTGCCAGACATTGTCGCCGGCACGGCTGCCTTCGGTCTGACGGTTGTAGAAGTTCAACTGGAAGTAGTCGAAGCCGGGAATTGCCAGGTCGAAACCCGGACCGATCAGATAGGACTCGTTATCGCCTTCACCGAACTCGTAAGTCATGGCCAGCAATACGTCCTTGATCGGACCGAACTCCAACTTCTGATCGAAGATCTTGCCGAATGAAAGACGTGGGCTGAACTCGCCGTAATAAGTGTTCGGGCCGACGTTGCCGTCCTTTTTACCGTTGTAGAAGATCTTGTCGACAAACAGGAAGTTGTCGCCGTACTTCCAGGCATCGGCATGCTCGAAAGTTACAGTCTGCTGAATTTCCGGGTTGATCGCGAAGTCTTTGCCGTAGAGGTAAGTCAGGCTGTTGTTCTGCCATTGCAGCAGGTCGCCGGCCGTGGCCTGGGCCCCTGCCAGCAAGGACCCGGCAAGCATCATGCCTTTACAGATGCGGTTCATTCGGTTGCTCCCAAAAGTAAGTGGTTCCACGTTTTTTCTTTAAAAGCCGGTGCTCTGGTGTGGCACCTTTCATTGGCTGAAAAACTATCCGTTCGGTCAGCTTCTTTGCTGATAGCAAGGGCTGAGCCAAGGCGAAAAAAATAAGCGCAAAGACTCCCGAGCGGCTGCGAATACAGGCGATCGAGAGTGAATTCGGTTTTAAATCGGTACGCCTTGGTACTTTCCAGAGGCCGGGATAAGTTGGCTTTCTGGTCAGGTTTTAAGTCCGGGCTTTTTTTTTCACCGGATTCAGGCGGCCGCGGAGAATACTGGCTCCCACGGCCTTGCTCAAGTGCCCCGCAATAGCGCACTTGCAACAACTTTGGGGCGCGCTGGCCGGCCATTCTAGAAATGCACCTTCACCAGCAGGCTGGCGGTGTTCTGGTGGGTGTCCAGCTTGGCACTGTCCTGGATGCCGTACTTGTCTTTCCAGTAGCTGTACTCGAGGCCGACATACAGTTGCTTTTCGCTCAGGCTCAGGGCCTTGCCCAGGTCATATTTGATCTGCGGATTGATATGCAGGTTGGCGTGGTAGGTGCCGCGGTCGTTGCGGTCGTTGTCCACCACCCAGTCCAGGTAACCGTCGATCAGCAGGGTCGAGCGGCCGAGCGGGATGCTGTAGGACCAGGTCGGCGTGATCTGCCAGACCCCGTCGCCGGGGCGCGGCCCTTCGGTCTGGCGCCGGTAGAAGTTCAGGGTGAAATAGTTGAAGCCCGGTACGGCGAGGTCGAAACCGGGGCCGATCAGGTAGGCCTCGCTGTCGCCCTCGCCATATTCGTAGGTCATGGCCAGCAACACGTCCTTGACCGGGCCGAAGGCCAGCGAGCGGTCGAAGATCTTGCCGAACGACAGCCTTGGGCTGAACTCGCCGTAAAAGGCGTGGGGGCCTTTGTTCGGGTCTTCCTTGCCGTTGTAGAAAATCTTGTCGACGAACAGGAAGGTGTCGCCGTATTTCCACTTGTCGGCATGTTCGAAGGTCACCGTCTGCTGGATCGACGGGTTGATCGCGAAGTTCTTGCCGTACAGGTACGTCAGGCTGTTGGTCTGCCACAGCAGCAGATCGCCGGCCATGGCCTGGGTCGTCGCCAGCAGCCCGCCGCTCAGCAGCAGGCGTGTGTGGGGATGTCTCATCGTGTTGCTCCCTGTTTGTTTTTATTTTCAAGGCGCAGGCAGCCGCCGACTGCGACCGGGCATTGCCGGGTCTGCCTGTCGTGCGTCTCTTTCGGGTAACGACGGTCAAGCGGGGGCGGCCATCGAGGCCGCCCCGTTCGGGCTTCAGTGCTGGTGGGCGTGGCAGGCGTTGCCGGCGGCCCGTTCGGTACCGCCCAGGATGTTGAACAGCAGGTTCAGGGCCAGGGCGCTGAGCGTCGCCATGGCGATGCCGCTGTGGGTGATCGGGCTCATCCACTGGGGCAGGTGGGCGAAGAACTCCGGACGTACCACCGGGATCAGGCCCATGCCGATGCTCACCGCCACCAGCAACTGGTTGCGGCGGTCGGCGATGTCGGTTTCCTGGAGGATCTTGATCCCGGTCGCCGCCACCATGCCGAACATGGCGATGGCCGCGCCGCCCAGCACCGCCGGTGGAATCGAGGCCACCAGGAAGGCGGCCTTGGGCAGCAGGCTGAGGACGATCAACAGGCCGCCGGCGACCAGGGTCACCGAGCGGCAACGCACGCCGGTCATCTGCACCAGGCCGATGTTCTGGGCGAACGAAGAGTGGGTGAAGGTATTGAGGAAACCGGCGAAAAACGAAGCGCCGGCATCACACAGCAGGCCACGCCGGAGCATGCGCGGGGTGACTTCCTGGCCGGTGATTTTCCCCAGGGCGAGGAACATCCCGGTGGATTCGACAAAGATGATCACCACCACCAGGCACATCGAAAGGATCGGCGCCAGGTGGAACTGCGGCATGCCGAAATGCAGCGGCGTGACCACCTGCAGCCAGGGCGCCTGGGCCATGCCGCTGAGGTCGACCATGCCGAGCAGGCCACAGAGCACGTAGCCCAGGCCCATGCCGATCAGCACGGAAATGTTCACCCAGAAACCGCGCATGAAACGGTGCACCAGCAGGATGGTGCCCAGTACCAGCGCGGCGATGCCGAGGTAGATGGGGGAGCCGAATTCGGCGTTGTGGCTGCCGCCGCCCGCCCAGTTCACCGCGACCGGGAACAGCGACAGGCCGATGGAGGTGATGACGGTGCCGGTGACCAGGGGCGGGAAGAAACGCACCACCCGGGACATGAAAGGGGCGATGAGCATGCCGAAGAACCCGGCGGCGATGGTCGCGCCAAAGATGCCCGGCAGGCCGATACCGGGCATGCCGGCCATGGCCACCATGCTGCCCACCGCGGCGAAGCTGGCGCCCATCATCACCGGCATGCGGATGCCCATGGGGCCGATGCCGAGGGATTGCACGATGGTGGCGATGCCGGCGACCAGCAGGTCGGCATTGATCAGGAAGGCGATTTCTTCACGACTCAGACCCGCGGCCTGTCCGATGATCAGCGGCACCGCAATGGCGCCTCCGTACATCAGCAAGACATGCTGCAAGCCGACCAGGATCAGTTGCAACAGGGGCAGTCGCTGAATGGCGGGTGCGTCGGGGATGCGCGGTTCGGTTGACACGGACATGCAACACCTCGGGTCTTTTTTATTCTTGTGATTAGAAAGCTGTGTGGTTGCGAACAGCTTTTTGCAGCAGGCCAACCGCGTTGCGGTTGCTCGCGGGGCTGCTCGCTCCTGCAGGTTTTCACCGGTTGCAGGAGCGAGGATTGTCGCGATGGTTTTTCAGCGGTGACTCAGTTGGTGTGCGCCCCCTGGTTGATCCAGGCGCCGATCAGGTCGCGTTCCTGCTGGGTCATCTGGGTGATGTTGCCCAGCGGCATGATCTGGCTGGCTACCGCCTGGGCCTGGATCCGTGGCGCCTGGAGCTTGATCTGCTCCGGGGTGTCGAACATCACGCCGGCCGGCGCGGCGCTGAACAATGGGCTGGTGGGCTTGGCCGAGTGACAGACCGCGCAACGCTCCTGAATCACGTTATGCACCTTGTCGAAGGACGGGCCCTGGGTCGTGGAGGCCTGGGCCGGAGCTGCCAGAGCCGCTGCGGCTTCTGGCTTGGCACCGCCGCCGAGGGCGGTTTCCGGCAGGGGCTGGTACTCGATCTTCGCCGGGGCCTTGGCCACGTCCGGAGTGTTGGCCATTTGCGCGGGACCGGTGACGTAGGCCAGGCAGATCATGCCCAGGGCGGCGACCGGCAGGGTCCAGGCGAACTTGTGGCTGTCGTGGCGGGTGTTGAAGTAGTGCCGCACCAGCACCGCCAGCACCGCGATCCCGGCCAGGATCAGCCAGTTGTACTGGCTGCCGTAGGTGCTCGGGAAGTGGTTGCTGATCATGATGAACAGCACGGGCAGGGTGAAGTAGTTGTTGTGACGTGAACGCAGCAGGCCCTTGGCCGGCAGGGTCGGGTCCGGGGTGCGGTTTTCCGCGATGGCGGCCACCAGCGCGCGCTGGGCCGGCATGATGATGCGGAACACGTTGCCGACCATGATGGTGCCGATGATGGCGCCCACGTGCAGGTAGGCGCCGCGACCGCTGAACACCTTGCTGAAGCCATAGGCCGCGGCGATCAACAGCACGAACAGGATGAAGCCGAGCAGGGCGGGTTTCTTGCCCAGGGGCGAGTCGCAGAGGAAGTCGTAGACGAACCAGCCGGCGATCAGGGCGCCGATGCCGATGGCCACGCCTTCAGGGCCGGTCAGGCCGCTGCCGGGCGCAACCAGGTAGAGCATCGGGTTGTAGTAGAACACCAGGCAGAGCAGGGCGATCCCCGACATCCAGGTGAAGTAGGCTTCCCACTTGAACCAGTGCAGGTTCTCCGGCATCGAGGGTGGGGCCAGTTTGTACTTTTCCAGGTGGTAGATACCGCCACCGTGGATCGCCCAGAGGTCGCCCGAGAGGCCGTCCTTGGGGTTGACGCGATTGAGGTTGTTTTCCAGCCAGACGAAGTAGAACGACGCACCGATCCAGGCCACGCCAGTAATCATGTGAACCCAACGCACGCTCAGGTTGAGCCATTCCAACAGATGTGCTTCCACAGTCTTTACCTCTTGCCTGTCACCCTTGTCGTCGAGTGATCAGGCCTTCTCTTATTGGTGGGGGGCGAGGAGCAGACACTCATCCTCTTCAAAGAAATGCTCATCGCAGTTATTGCCTGTGCCACTGCGATCAACCACCAGGAAGTCATCCCGCTTTTCGATCGTCAGCACCGGGTGGTGCCAGACGCCGCGATGGTAATTAATGCCCTGCCTGCCATTACTGACAAAGGCGCGGACCAAGCCCGATACAGGTGCATCGCCAAGTGGCGCGACCACGATCAGAAAGGGGTTGCCGAGCAGCGGAATGAAAGCCTGGCTGCCCAGCGGATGGCGCTCCAGCATGCGGACGGTCAAGGGCATATCCAGCGCGTCGGCGCGGAAGATGCTGATGATCGCCTTGTCGTCCGGCGTGGCGGTTTCCACGGTGGCCAGACGATGGAAGCGCATGGTCGAACCGTTGTTGATCATGAAGTGATCGCTGCCGTCGGTTTCAATCACGTCACCGAAGGGGGCGAAGGCTTCTTTGGTCAGCGGTTCGATCGTCAATGTGCGCATGCTGTTCTTCTTGCTCTGTGAATTCGAATGTTCAGTCAGTCGTTTCGGTAGGAGCGAAGCTTGCTCGCGATGGCGTCCGACCGGACAGCAGATGTCGATTGGACAACCGCCATCGCGCGCGAGCTGCGCTCCTACAGGCTTGGCATTACTTCGCGACCTTGCCCAGGATCCGCAGGCGGCTGACACCACCGTCCGGGAGTACGTTCAGGCGGATATGGGTGATCGGGCCCAGGGCCTTGATCTGCTCGGCGAAGGTGTGTTCGGCGTGCATTTCCAGCTTCTGGCTCGGCAGCAGTTCACGCCAGAACAGCGACTGGGTTTCGATCTGGCTGTCGGTGCCGCCCTTGACGAAGGCGCCCTGGATCGAGCAGCTGTCCGGGTAGTTGCCCTTGAAGTGCAGGGTGTCGACGACGATCTTCTCGATCTCGCCCGGATGACCCAGGGCGACGATCACCCAGTCATTGCCGGGGGTACGACGACGCGCGGTTTCCCAGCCGTCGCCCATGTTGATGCCACGGCCCGGGTTGAGGATGTTGCTCATGCGGCCGAAGTGTTCGTCGGAGCAGGCCAGGGCGCGGCCACCGTTGAGGGCGGCGGCCAGGTCGACCTGCTCGTTGTCGCCGACCGCCGTCCAGTCGCGGTACGGAATGCCGTGCACACGCAGGCGGGCCACGCCGCCATCCGGGTAGATGTTGAAGCGCAGGTGGCTGAACGGCTGGTCGTTGCTGATCTCGTGGTAGTGGTGGCTGTTGCCCTGCAGCTCGACGGCTGGCAGCACTTCCACCCACTGGGTGTTCTCGTTCGGCTCGCCTTCGGCCAGGAAGCAGGCTTCCAGGGATGCCGACGGCGGGAAGTTGCCGGTGAAGAATGAGGTGTCGATGTCCACACCCTTGATCTGGCCGGGCACGCCCAGGCGGATCACCGCGCTGTCGTAGCCTTCGAAGCGCTTGCGGCGCGACTCCCAGCCGTCCATCCACTTGCCGTTGTCATCGAATACGCCCTCCTTCCATACGGCCGGGGTCGGCTGGGGGTCTGGTCTTCGGCATCGGCAAGGGTCTTGTCCACCACCGTCGGGGTGGGTTG
>NZ_JBNNVU010000023.1:0-70065 GCF_050280705.1 Pseudomonas sp. NPDC089530
ACCGACCCGATCCTGCGCTTCCTGGTGGTATCCCTGGCGTTCTACGGCATGTCGACCTTCGAAGGTCCGATGATGGCGATCAAGACCGTCAACTCGCTGTCGCACTACACCGACTGGACCATCGGCCACGTACACGCCGGTGCCTTGGGCTGGGTCGCGATGATCTCCATCGGCGCCCTGTACCACCTGATCCCGAAAGTCTTCGGTCGTCAGCAGATGCACAGCATCGGTCTGATCAACACCCACTTCTGGCTGGCTACCATCGGTACCGTGCTGTACATCGCCTCGATGTGGGTCAACGGCATCACCCAGGGCCTGATGTGGCGTGCAATCAACGATGACGGCACCCTCACCTACTCCTTCGTCGAAGCCCTGCAAGCCAGCCACCCTGGTTTCATCGTGCGTGCCCTGGGCGGTGCGTTCTTTGCCACCGGCATGCTGATCATGGCGTACAACGTATTCCGTACCGTTCGCGCCTCGAACCCGGCTGACGCTGACGCCGCCGCTCAGATCGCTGTAGTTGGAGTTCACTGATGAAGCATGAAGCAGTAGAGAAGAATATCGGCCTGCTGGCCTTCTTCATGGTTATCGCCGTCAGCATCGGCGGCCTGACCCAGATCGTCCCGCTGTTCTTCCAGGACGTCACCAACAAGCCGGTGGAAGGCATGAAGCCGCGCACCGCCCTGGAACTGGAAGGCCGCGACGTCTATATCGCCAACGGCTGTGTCGGCTGCCACTCGCAGATGATCCGCCCGTTCCGTGCTGAAACCGAACGCTACGGCCACTACTCGGTCGCCGGTGAAAGCGTCTGGGACCACCCGTTCCTGTGGGGTTCCAAGCGTACCGGCCCGGACCTGGCCCGCGTCGGCGGCCGTTACTCCGACGACTGGCAGCGTGCGCACCTGTATAACCCGCGCAACGTGGTGCCCGAGTCGAAAATGCCGGCTTACCCGTTCCTCGTAGAAAACAAGCTCGACGGCAAAGACACCGCGAAAAAAATGGAAGTCTTGCGCACGCTCGGCGTCCCTTACACCGACGAAGACATCGCCGGTGCCAAGGATGCCGTGAAGGGCAAAACCGAAATGGACGCGCTGGTGGCCTATCTGCAAGGCCTGGGCACCATCATCAAAAGCAAACGGTGATCTAGATGGATATCGGGATGATTCGTGGCCTGGGCACCGTAGTGGTCATGGTGGCCTTCATCGGCCTGGCGTTGTGGGTGTTCAGCCCCAAGCGCAAGTCCGAGTTCGATGACGCGACCTTGTTGCCGTTCGCGGATGATCCCGAAGCCATCAAGCACGTCGAGCAAGCTTCTAGGAGTAACAAAGAATGACTACGTTCTGGAGTCTGTACGTCACAGTCCTCAGTCTGGGTACCATCTTCGCCCTGACCTGGCTGCTGCTGTCGACCCGCAAGGGCCAGCGCGCCGAGCAGACCGACGAGACGGTTGGCCACTCCTTCGACGGGATCGAGGAGTACGACAACCCGCTGCCGAAATGGTGGTTCATGCTGTTCGTCGGCACCATCGTCTTCGCCCTGGGTTACCTGGTGCTGTACCCGGGCCTGGGTAACTGGAAAGGCGTACTGCCAGGCTACAGCTACCTGGATAACGAAAAGCAGACCCCTTTCGCCAACGGCCAGTCGGGCTGGACCGGCGTGCATGAGTGGGAAAAGGAAATGGCCAAGTCGGACGCCAAGTTCGGTCCGATCTTCGCCAAGTTCGCCTCCATGCCGATCGAAGAAGTCGCCAAGGACCCGCAAGCCCTGAAGATGGGTGGCCGCCTGTTCGCCTCCAACTGCTCGGTCTGCCACGGCTCCGACGCCAAGGGCGCTTATGGCTTCCCGAACCTGACCGACGCCGACTGGCGCTGGGGCGGCGAGCCGGAAACCATCAAGACCACCATCATGGGCGGTCGTCACGCGGTGATGCCGGCCTGGGCCGAAGTCATCGGCGAACAGGGCGTCAGCGATGTTGCCGCCTACGTGCTGACCAACCTCGATGGCCGCAAGCTGCCGGAAGGCGCCAAGGCCGATCCGGCCAATGGCCAGAAGATCTTCGCCGCCAACTGCGTGGCGTGCCACGGTCCGGCCGGCAAGGGCACCCCAGCCATGGGCGCGCCTGACCTGACCCACCCGGGCGCGTTCATCTACGGCTCGAGCTTCGCCCAGTTGCAGCAGACCATCCGTTACGGCCGCCAGGGCCAGATGCCTGCCCAGGAACAGCTGCAAGGCAACGACAAGGTCCACCTGCTGGCCGCTTACGTCTACAGCCTGTCCCATGGTGACAAGCCGGCGGAAGCCCAATAAGGCAGACACCTTCGGGTAACAAAAAAGGCCCCGCCAACGGAAGTTGGCGGGGCCTTTTCGTTTCGCTTTCCCCTGAGTTGCTTCGACACGATCCAATGCTGTCGCAGCGAAAAAGGGTCCATAATTCACAAGTCAATTGATTCAAGTCATTACACCATCAATTGATTTACCCCAACGCGACCAAAGGTCGCACCCTTGAGCTAGAGCGACAGGCGTATCATTACGCCACTGCAACACCTCTATTTGATCGCGGTCGGCACGTACTGACCGGGGCATTTCTCCACTGCCGTGGGATGCAATGATGAGCAACCAGATTCCGGTACACGACGTTACCCCCCCTGCCAAGAATTCGAACAACAGCGTAGACCTCTACGCCTCCCGGGAAAAAATCTACACACGCGCCTTCACCGGCCTCTTCCGCAACTTGCGGATGATGGGCGGGGCCCTGCTGTTCCTGCTGTATTTCGGTACGGTCTGGCTCGACTGGGGCGGCCACCAGGCCGTCTGGTGGAACCTGCCGGAGCGCAAGTTCTTCATTTTCGGCGCCACCTTCTGGCCCCAGGACTTCATCCTGCTGTCCGGCATGCTGATCATCGCGGCCTTCGGCCTGTTCTTCATCACCGTGTATGCCGGCCGTGTCTGGTGCGGCTATACCTGCCCGCAGAGCGTCTGGACCTGGATCTTCATGTGGTGCGAAAAGGTCACCGAAGGCGACCGCAACCAGCGCATCAAGCTCGACAAGGCGCCGATGAGCGCCAACAAGTTCCTGCGCAAATTCAGCAAACACAGCCTCTGGCTGCTGATCGGCTTCGTCACCGGCATGACCTTCGTCGGCTACTTCTCGCCGATCCGCGAACTGGTCGTGGACTTCTTCATCGGCGAGGCCGATGGCTGGTCGTACTTCTGGGTCGGCTTCTTCACCCTCGCCACCTACGGCAACGCCGGCTGGCTGCGCGAACAGGTGTGCATCTACATGTGCCCCTACGCCCGCTTCCAGAGCGTGATGTTCGACAAGGACACCCTGATCGTGTCCTACGACCCACGCCGCGGCGAAGGTCGCGGCCCGCGCAAGAAAGGCGTCGACTACAAGGCCATGGGCCTGGGCGACTGCATCGATTGCACCATGTGCGTCCAGGTCTGCCCGACCGGCATCGACATTCGTGACGGCCTGCAGATCGAATGCATCGGCTGTGCCGCCTGCATCGACGCCTGCGACAACATCATGGACAAGATGGACTACCCCCGCGGCCTGATCAGCTACACCACCGAACACAACCTGTCCGGGCAGAAAACCCATAAACTGCGTCCGCGCCTGATCGGTTATGCCCTGGTGCTGCTGACGATGATCAGCCTGCTGGTCACCGCGTTCTTCATGCGTTCGCTGGTGGGCTTCGACGTCAGCAAGGACCGCGTGCTCTACCGCGAGAACGCCGAAGGCCGGATCGAGAACGTCTACAGCCTGAAGATCATGAACAAGGACCAGCGCGACCACACCTACGTCCTGGACGCCGCCGGCCTGCCGGACCTCAAGCTGCAGGGCAAACGCGAGATCAAGGTGGCTGCCGGCGATATCGTCAGCATGCCGGTCGAGCTGTCGAGTTCGCCGGAACAACTGCCGTCGAGCACCAACGAGGTGAAATTCATCCTCAAGGACGCCGACGACCAAAGCGTTCACGTTGAAGCCAAGAGCCGGTTCATCGGCCCACAAATTCGTTAAGAGAAGTCATCATGCCTGCAGCGACCGCCACAAGCCCCTGGTACAAGCACCTCTGGCCCTGGATCATCATCGGCATCCTGACCACCTCGGTGTGCCTGAGCCTGACCATGGTCGGCATCGCCGTGCGCAACCCGGACAACCTGGTCAACGACAACTACTACGAGGCCGGCAAAGGCATCAACCGCTCCCTGGACCGCGAACTCCTGGCCCAGACCCTGCAACTGCGCGCCAGCCTGCACCTGGACAGTGTCACCGGCGAAGTCGAGCTGCGCCTGGACGGCAATAGCGCGCCCGCTACCCTGGAACTGAACCTGATCTCGCCGACCCAGCCGGAAAAGGACCGCAAGATCACCCTCGCCCGCAGCGCAACCGAACCGGGCCGCTACATCGGCCAACTGAGCGACAAGGTCGATGGCCGCCGTTTCGTCGAGCTGCTGGGCATCGAAGGCGACAAGACCTGGCGCCTGTTCGAGGAAGAACAGGTCAGCCACGACAAGGACCTGCTGCTGGGTGACGAACCGCTGCAAGGCGCGGAACACCTGGACCAGTAAGCGCCCTTCGAGTATCGCCGGCCAGCTGCCTCGCAGGTCGGCGATGAGGTCCGCCCCTAGAACAAAGACCCGCGATGACCACGCCACTGCCCTGCTACCACTGCGCCCTGCCGGTTCCCGCCGGCGGCCGCTTCACCGCCGTCGTGCTCGGCGCCCCCCGCGAGTTCTGCTGCCCGGGCTGCCAGGCGGTGGCCGAGGCCATAGTCGCCGGCGGCCTGGAGAGCTACTACAGCCATCGCAGCGAAGCCTCGGCCAACCCGCAAGCCCTGCCGGTGCAACTGGTGGACGAACTGGCGCTGTACGACCGGACGGATGTGCAGCAACCCTTCGTCCGGCATGAAGGCGAACTGGCCGAAACCACCCTGCTGATGGAAGGCATCAGCTGCGCAGCCTGTGGCTGGCTGATCGAGAAACACCTGCGCAGCCTGCCGGCGGTGGCCGAAGCGCGGTTGAACCTGTCCAACCATCGCTTGCACGTGCGCTGGGCCGACAGCCAGCTCCCCCTGAGCCAGGTGCTCAGCGAGCTGCGCCTGATCGGCTACGCCGCCCATCCCTATCAGGCCGACCGAGCCTCCGAGCAACTGGCCGGTGAAAACCGCCGGGCCTTGCGTCAGTTGGGCGTGGCCGGCCTGCTGTGGTTCCAGGCGATGATGGCGACCATGGCCACTTGGCCGGAATTCAATATCGACCTGAGCCCCGAACTGCACACCATCCTGCGCTGGGTCGCGCTGTTTCTCACCACGCCGATCGTGTTCTACAGCTGCGCGCCGTTTTTCAAAGGCGCCCTGCGCGACCTGCGCACCCGCCACCTGACCATGGACGTCTCGGTGTCCCTGGCGATCGGCGCCGCCTACGTCGCCGGGATCTGGACCTCGATCACCGGGGTCGGCGAGCTGTATTTCGATGCCGTGGGCATGTTCGCCCTGTTCCTGCTGGCCGGGCGCTACCTGGAACGCCGCGCCCGCGAACGTACCGCCGCCGCCACCGCGCAACTGGTCAACCTGCTGCCGGCCTCGTGCCTGCGCCTGGGCACCGACGGCCAGAGCGAACGCATCCTGCTCAACGAACTGCGCCTGGGCGACCGAGTGCTGGTGCACCCCGGCGCCATCCTGCCGGCCGACGGCAAGATCCTCGACGGCCAGTCGAGCATCGACGAATCCCTGCTCACCGGCGAATACCTGCCGCAGCCGCGCGGCATCGGCGACGCGGTCACCGCCGGCACCCTGAATGTCGAAGGCGCGCTGACCGTCGAAGTCCTGGCCCTGGGCCAGGACACGCGCCTGTCAGCCATCGTCCGCCTGCTGGACCGGGCCCAGGCGGAAAAGCCGCGCCTGGCGGAGATCGCCGACCGCGCCGCCCAGTGGTTCCTGCTGTTGTCCCTGATCGCCGCGGCCGCCATCGGCCTGCTCTGGTGGCAGCTGGACGCCTCCCGGGCCTTCTGGATCGTCCTGGCGATGCTGGTCGCCACCTGCCCCTGCGCGCTGTCCCTGGCCACCCCGACCGCGCTGACCGCCGCCACCGGCACCCTGCACAAGCTGGGCCTGCTGCTGACCCGCGGCCATGTACTCGAAGGCCTTAACCAGATCGATACGGTGATTTTCGACAAGACCGGCACCCTCACCGAAGGGCGCCTGGCCTTGCGCGCGATCCGCCCCCTGGGAGCGCTCGACAGCGAACAGTGCCTGGGCCTCGCGGCCGCCCTGGAAAACCGCTCCGAACACCCGATTGCCCGCGCCTTCGGCCGCGCGCCGCTGGCCGCCGAGGAAGTGCTGAGCATGCCTGGGCTGGGCCTGGAAGGCCGGGTGGGCGGGCGCCGCCTGCGCATCGGCCAGCCCGCCTTCGTCTGCGAGCTCAGCGCCTGCCCGGCCCCATCGATGCCAGACGAAGCCGGCCAATGGCTGCTGCTGGGCGATAGCCAGGGACCGCTGGCCTGGTTCGTCCTCGACGACCGCCTGCGCAGCGACGCCCCGGCGCTGTTGGCCGCCTGCAAAGCGCGCGGCTGGAACACCCTGCTGCTGTCCGGCGACAGCTCGCCGATGGTCGCCAGTGTCGCCGCCGAACTGGGCATCGACGAAGCCCGCGGCGGCCTGCGCCCGGACGACAAGCTGCAAGTGCTGCAACAGCTGCATCGCCAGGGTCGCAAGGTGCTGATGCTCGGCGACGGGGTCAACGATGTCCCGGTGCTGGCCGCCGCGGACATCAGCGTGGCCATGGGCTCGGCCACCGACCTGGCCAAGACCAGCGCCGACGCGGTGCTGCTGTCCAACCGCCTGGATGCGCTGGTGCAGGCCTTTGGCCTGGCCCGCCGCACGCGCCGGATAATCATCGAGAACCTGTTGTGGGCCGGGCTGTACAATGGCCTCATGCTGCCGTTCGCGGCCCTTGGCTGGATCACGCCGGTCTGGGCCGCCATCGGCATGTCCATCAGTTCGCTGACCGTGGTGCTCAATGCCCTGCGCCTGACTCGCCTGCCGGGCCAGCCCCGGGCCGAGCCCACGCCCCAACCCCGCCCGCTGCCGGCCTGAGCCGCGCGAGCCCGGAGCCTACCCATGCCAGCTCTCTACGTGATGATCCCGGCGGCGCTGCTGATCGTGGCCATCGCCATCTACATCTTCTTCTGGGCGGTCGACAGCGGTCAGTACGACGACCTCGACGGCCCGGCCCACAGCATTCTGTTCGACGATCAGGACCCCAAGCACACCGCCGCCGTCGACCAGGCCCAGGCGCCAGGCGAGCGTCCAGAACCCAAAGACCAGGCGCCGCCCCATGCTTGAGCTGGCGCCCCTGCTGGTTTCCGCGGTGATTCTCGGCCTGCTCGGCGGCGGTCATTGCCTGGGCATGTGCGGCGGCCTGATGGGCGCCCTGACCCTGGCCATTCCCCAGGAACAGCGCAGCCGGCGCTTTCGCCTGCTGCTGGCCTATAACCTGGGGCGCATCCTCAGTTACGCCACCGCCGGCCTGTTGATCGGCCTGGCCGGCTGGGCCGTGGCCAGCAGCCCGGCGGCCATGGCCATGCGCATCCTGGCCGGCCTGCTGCTGATCGCCATGGGCCTGTACCTGGCCGGTTGGTGGAGCGGCCTGACCCGTATCGAAAGCCTCGGACGCGGCCTGTGGCGGCACCTACAACCAGTGGCCAACCGCCTGCTGCCGGTGTCGAGCCTGCCGCGCGCGTTGCTGCTGGGCGCGCTCTGGGGCTGGCTGCCCTGCGGCCTGGTCTACAGCACCCTGCTGTGGTCGGCCAGCCAGGGCAATGCGTTCGACAGCGCCCTGCTGATGCTGGCCTTCGGTCTGGGCACCTGGCCAGTGCTGCTGGCCACCGGGCTGGCGGCAGAGCGGGTCACCGCCCTGTTGCGCCGACGCAGCGTGCGCATGACCGGTGGCCTGCTGGTGATACTGTTCGGCATCTGGACCCTGCCCGGCCCGCATCAGCACTGGCTGATGGGGCACTGAAATCCCGCCGCCGATGCAGGGCGCGGCCTTGCCAATAGCGACCTGACCCCCGCCCCACAGGCGCTGCACGCCAGCCATCCTTGATGCAAATCAAGATGGCTCCGGCGCCAACCCCCTAGACTCGCGAGCACAGCCAGCCTACCGGGGGAATTCCCGCATGCTCGACGCCATTCGTTGGGACACCGATCTGATCCGCCGTTACGACCTGGCGGGACCACGCTACACCTCCTACCCGACCGCTGTGCAATTCCACAGCCAGGTGGGCACCTTCGACCTGTTGCATGCCCTGCGCGAAAGCCGCAAGGCGCTACGCCCGTTGTCGCTGTACGTGCACGTGCCGTTCTGCGCGAACATCTGCTACTACTGCGCCTGCAACAAGGTCATCACCAAGGACCGTGGGCGCGCCCTGCCCTACCTGCAGCGCCTGGAGCAGGAGATCCAGCAGATCGCCTGCCACCTGGACCCCAACCAGAAGGTCGAGCAACTGCACTTCGGCGGCGGCACCCCGACCTTTCTCAGCCATGACGAGCTGCGCCAGCTGATGGGCCATCTGCGCCAGCACTTCAACCTGCTGGACGACGATTCCGGCGACTACGGCATCGAGATCGACCCGCGGGAAGCCGACTGGTCGACCATGGGCCTGTTGCGCGAGCTCGGTTTCAACCGGGTCAGCATCGGCCTGCAAGACCTCGACCCGGCGGTACAGCGCGCGGTCAACCGCCTGCAGAGCCTGGAAGAAACCCGGGCGGTGATCGAGGCGGCGCGCACCCTGCAATTCCGCTCGATCAACATCGACCTGATCTACGGCCTGCCCAAGCAGACGCCGGACAACTTCGCCCGCACCGTCGAGGAAGTCATCAACCTGCAGCCGGACCGGCTCTCGGTGTTCAACTACGCCCACCTGCCGGAGCGCTTCATGCCGCAGCGGCGGATCAACAGCCACGAACTGCCGGCGCCGGCGGAAAAGCTGCAGATGCTGCAGCGCACCATCGAACAACTGACCGCCGCGGGCTACCGCTACATCGGTATGGACCATTTCGCCCTGCCCGACGACGAGCTGGCGATCGCCCAGGAAGAATCGACCCTGCAACGCAATTTCCAGGGCTACACCACCCATGGCCACTGCGACCTGATCGGCCTGGGCGTCTCGGCCATCAGCCAGATCGGCGACCTGTACTGCCAGAACAGCAGCGACCTGACGCAATACCAGAACCTGTTGGGCGGCGCGCAACTGGCCACCAGCCGCGGCCTGGTGTGCAACCAGGACGACCGTTTGAGACGCGCGGTGATCCAGCAACTGATCTGCAATTTCAGCCTTGAGTTCGAGGCCATCGAGCAGCAGTTCAACATCGATTTTCGCGGTTATTTCGGCGAGCTGTGGCCACAACTGCAGGCCATGGACACGGACGGCCTGATCAAACTGAGCAACCAAGGCATCGAAGTGCTGCCAGCCGGACGCCTGCTGGTGCGCTCGGTGTGCATGGTGTTCGACGCCTACCTGGAGCAACAGAATCGACAGCGTTTCTCCCGGGTCATCTAGGACGGGCAGTGCAACCTGGCTTATGGGCGCGACGACTTGCCGCAGGCACGAGAAAAAAACGACGATAGAAGCTGACCCGGTGCGAGCCTGATACTTGACGCCGACACAATCGGCAACCGCAAGTGACGGCCAGCACTGAAAATACCTTGAACGGACTGCATGAGCGCGCTTTTCCGCAGTGGCCTGGAGGCCACGAACGGACAGCTTTACGACTAAGCGCCAATAGGCCACGGACTGGCCGGAACCTCCTTCCGTGAGTTACCCTTACGGCTTATGTGTGCTTTCCCACAAGGATTTTATTGAATGTCCGAGCCAGTCAAACTGCGCGCTCATAACCAGGCCCATTGCAAGGATTGCAGCCTGGCGCCCCTCTGCCTGCCACTTTCTCTGAATCTGGAAGATATGGATGCGCTGGACGAAATCGTCAAACGCGGCCGCCCCCTGAAAAAAGGCGAATTCCTGTTTCGCCAGGGCGACGCCTTCGACTCCGTCTATGCAGTACGCTCCGGTGCCTTGAAGACCTTCAGCCTCAGCGACAGCGGCGAAGAGCAGATCACCGGTTTCCACCTGCCCAGCGAACTGGTTGGCCTGTCCGGCATGGACACCGAGATCCATCCGGTCTCCGCCCAGGCCCTGGAAACCACGTCGGTCTGCGAAATTCCCTTCGAGCGCCTCGATGAACTGGCCCTGCAGTTGCCCCAACTGCGCCGTCAGTTGATGCGGGTGATGAGCCGCGAGATCCGCGATGACCAGCAGATGATGCTGTTGCTGTCGAAAAAGACCGCCGACGAGCGCATCGCCACTTTCCTGGTCAAGCTGTCGGCGCGTTTCCGCGCCCGCGGCTTCTCGGCCAACCAGTTCCGCCTGAGCATGTCGCGCAACGAGATCGGCAACTACCTGGGCCTGGCGGTGGAAACCGTGTCCCGGGTGTTCACCCGCTTCCAGCAGAACGAGCTGATCGCCGCCGAAGGCAAAGAGGTGCACATTCTCGACCCGATCCAGCTATGCGCCCTCGCCGGCGGCTCCCTGGAAGGCTGAGGCCGTACCGCCCGACCGAGCCAAGCGGCTCGGTCGGGGCTATACTGGCGCGCTCTACTTTTTGCACGCCAGGACACCGCCACGATGGCCTTCGACTCCTTCGACATCAAATCCCTGATCCGCCCCGTCATCGACTTTCCCAAGCCCGGCGTGATCTTCCGTGACATCACCCCACTGTTCCAGTCGCCCAGGGCCCTGCGTCTGGTCGCCGACAGCTTTGTCCAGCGTTATGTCGAACAAGACTTCACCCATATCGGCGCCATGGACGCCCGCGGTTTCCTGATCGGCTCGATCATCGCCTACCAGCTGAACAAGCCGCTGATTCTGTTCCGCAAGCAAGGCAAGCTGCCTGCCGACGTGCTTGCCGAGGGTTATCAGACCGAATACGGCGAGGCCTTTCTCGAAGTCCATGCCGACAGCCTGTGCGAAGGCGATTCGGTGCTGATGTTCGATGACCTGATCGCCACCGGCGGCACCCTGATCGCCGCGGCCAATCTGGTCCGGCGCATGGGGGCGAAGATCCACGAGGCCGCCGCCATTATCGACCTGCCGGAACTGGGCGGCTCGCAAAAGCTGGAAGACATGGGCATTCCGACCTTCTGCCTGACTCAGTTTTCCCTGAGCGAACGCTGAATCGGCCGTCACCCCAAGGCGGGGAACGCAACATCACCGAGCGCAGGCACTTTTCGTACAGAACCTAGGCCATCACCCGCGCCAGGCGCTGCGCCCATTGGCTGGCCATGGACGGGTCCAGCACATTGGTGAAGCCCAGCAGCAGGCCGTTACCAGGACGCGCTTGCAGACACCAGTTCGACAATGCCTGCAACCCCAGCCCCGCCTCCCGCGCCCGCTGCACCAGGGCCTGATCGTCCTGCGCCAGACGCGCCAGCAAATGCATGCCCCCGGGCAGATCGGCGAAATCCAGGGCCCCGCCAAGTTCTGCGCTCAATGCCTGCCGGGCCAGCTGACGCCGCTCGCCGTACAGACCACGCATGCGGTTGAGATGCCGGGCGAAGTGCCCTTGCTCGATGAAATCACAGACCACGCCCTGGATCTGCTCCGGACAGCCGCCGAGAAAACTGGCGGCGACCTGCTCGAAATGCTCGACCTGAGTTTGCGGTACCACCAGATAGCCCAGGCGCACCCCGGGAAACAGCACCTTGCTGAAGGTTCCGCAGTAGAGCACCCGGTCCTGGCGATCGAGGCTTTTCAAGGCCGGTAGCGGACGCCCGCTATAGCGGTACTCGCTGTCGTAGTCGTCCTCGATGATCCAGCTGCCCTGGCGGCCGGCCCACTCCAGCAGCTCCAGCCGTCGCGGCAACGACAGGGCCACGCCCAAGGGGCTTTGATGCGCTGGCGTCACCAGGGCGAAGCGAGCCTGGGCCGCCCGTTCGACGGCGTGCCGCACATCCAGACCCTGCTCATCCACCGGCATGGGCAGCAACTGCGCGCCAGCGGCCTGCAGCAAGCGCCGGCTGCGCACATAGCCCGGATCCTCATGCCAGACCCCGTCCCCCGGCTGCAGCAGGGCCCGACAAATCAGCTCCAGGCAGCCGTTGTAACCGGCACAGACAAACACCTGCGCGGCCTCGCAGGCCAGGCCACGGGAGATATTCAGGTACGCCGCCAACGCCTGGCGCAACGGCGCCAGCCCCGCAGGAGCGGGATAGCCCATCGCCGCCGGGCTCATCCTGCGCACCTGGCGGTTGTGCAGACGCGACCACAACGCCCGGGGAAAGGCATCCAGCGCCGGCAAGCCGAGCTGATAGGGCAACGGTGCTCCCGCCAAGGGGATGCTGCTCAGCGCCCGGGGCGGAGCGAAGGGCCGGGACACTGCCGCCGTACGCGCCTCGCTCAGTTGCATGGACACCTGGGTGCCCGCCGCACCACGAGCCTGCAGATAGCCCTCGCCGATCAACAACTGATAGGCCAGTTCCACGGTGCCACGGGACAGTTGCAGCTCGCCGGCCAGGTTGCGGATCGAGGGCACCCGCTCTCCAGGGCGCAGGATGCCTTTGCCAATGGCCGCCTTGAAGCGCTCGTAGAGCTGGCGATAGGCAGGCTGGGGCAAACCGCGGTCAAGTGGCAGCTGGAGATCGGCAAGCATCGGGATACACCTCTTGTCCCAGTCATTTTGTGGTTTTTTGCCACTTCTGACCAAGCCATTGCAAGCCTAAAGTTGCGCCAACGGCCTGTTCCCGGGCCGACCTCAGGAGTTGCAGATGAGCCACAACATCTTTATCGCCGGCGCCAGCGGAGTCATCGGCCGTCGCCTGCTGCCGCTGCTCAAGGCCCAAGGGCACCGGGTGCTGGCCATTACCCGCAGCGCGGACAAGGTCGCCACCCTGCAAGCGGCCGGCGCCCGGGCGCAGGTGCTGGATGTGTTGCAGACCGAGGAACTGTGTCACTTGCTGGAGGCATTCCAGCCGCAGATCGTCATCCATCAGCTCACCGACCTGCCCGCCGGCCTCGACCCGGCGCGCATGCAAGAGGGCATCCGGCGCAACGCCGAGATCCGCCGCCTGGGCACCGCCAGCCTGATCCGCGCGGCACAGGCCGGCGGGGCGCAACGCCTGATTGCCCAGAGTATCGCCTGGGCCTACGCTCCCGGCCCCCTGCCCCAGGACGAACAGCAAGCCCTGGAGACCACCGCACCCGGCGCCAGGGGCATCAGCGTCAATGGCATCGCCGACCTGGAACGCCAGGTGCTGGGCACGCCCGGTATCGAAGGCTTGGTGTTGCGTTATGGTCGCCTGTTCGGCGGCGATGCCGGCATGGAGCATGCAGAGTCGCCCCTGGGGATCCATGTGGACGCCGCAGCCCACGCAGCCCTGCTGGCCATCCACCGGGGCGTGCCGGGCTGCTACAACCTGGCCCAGGCCGAGCTCCAGGTCAGCACCCTGAAAGCCCGTCAAGTGCTGGGCTGGCAGCCTGATTTCCGCCTGGAGCACTGAAATGCATAGCGTCCAGCCACCCCTGAACAGACCCCGGGCGCTGCTGCCCCTGGGCTTGCTCGGCAGCGCCTTGCTCGCGGCCATGACCCTGGCCGCCCTGACTCTCGAGCGGCCACACCAGACCATACTCGAGGGCCAGCACGCCAGCGCCCACGACACTCACTCGAGCACGGCGCTGGAGCGTCCGCGAACCCTGGTCAACCCCTTGTCCTGCCAGCCCCTGAGCGATATGCCGGGCAAATTGGTGACCACCCTGCTGGTGGATTTCCCACCCGGAGCCTACACCCCGGCCCACCGCCATCCGGGCAGCGTCACCGCCTTCGTGGTCAAGGGCCAGGTGCGTTCGCAAATGCAGGGCAGTCCGGCGCATACCTACAGTGCAGGCGAAACCTGGTACGAGGCCAAGGGCGAGCTGCACAGCTTCGCCGAGAACCCCAGCGGCACCGAGCCCGCACAACTGCTGACTGTCGTTGTCAGCGACGAGAACTGTGGCCCCCTGGTGATTCCGGAGTCGGACTAAAGCCCCATCTGCTTGCTGATGATCTCGTTCATCACCTCGCGGGTACCACCGCCGATGGAGAGAATGCGGCTGTCGCGATACAGCCGTTCCACCAGGCTTTCGCGCATGTAACCCAGCCCGCCGAGAATCTGCACCGCGTCATGGGTAAGGCGGTCGGCGGTGTCGGTAGCGACGTTCTTGGCCATGGAGATCTCCTTGATCACGCTCTGCCCGGCCGCCATCTTCGCCGCCTGGCGATAGGTGAACTCACGGGACACCTCCAGCGCCGTCGCCATCTCCGCCAGGCGATGCTTGATCACCTGGAACTTGCCGATGGGCTTGCCGAAGGCCTCGCGTTCACGGGCCCATTTCAGGCTCTCTTCCAGCGCCAGCTGCGCAGTCATGTTGGCCATCAGGGCCAGGGCCAGGCGCTCGCTCTGGAAGTTACCCATGATGCAGGCGAAGCCCATGTTCTCGACCCCGATCAAGTGGCTCACCGGTACCCGGCAATCGTCGAAAAACAGCTCGGCGGTATCGGACGCCCACCAGCCCATCTTCTTCAGTTGCCGGCCGACGGTGAATCCCGGGGTACCCTTCTCGATCAGCAGCAGGCTGATACCGCCAAAGCCAGGCTCACCGGTGCGCACGGCCACCGTATAGAAGTCGGCGCGCACGCCACTGGTGATAAAGGTCTTGCTGCCGCTGACACGGTAGAAGTCGCCATCGCGCCGGGCCCGGGTCTGCAGGTTGGCCACATCCGAGCCGCCGCCGGGCTCGGTGACCGCCAGGGCGCTAATCATCTCGCCCGCCAGCACCTGCGGTACCACCCGTTCGCGGACCTCAGGCCGCGCCCATTTGACGATCGGCGGCAAACCGATGTCCAGCGAGCCCAGGCCCGCCACCAGGCCGCCAGAGCCACAGCGCATCAGCTCCTCGCTGGCGGCGATCTTGGCGAACAGATCGCCCTCATGGCTGCCCCCGAGGGCCTCGGGATAACCGATGCCCAGGATGCCCGCCGCGCCGGCCTTGAGGTACAGCTCGCGGGGGAAGCCTTGCGCCTCCTCCCACTGATCGATGTCCGGGAGGATTTCCCGCTCGACGAAGCGTCGAACGCTGTCGCGGACCAACTGATGGCTAGGGTCGAAGTATTCCTGGCAGGCAGACATCGGCAAGCTCCTCTGAAGGTTGAGGAAACTTACCTAGCGCTTGCTTGGTTTTCAAGAAGAGTCGCGCTCGGGTGACAGAACGCCAATCCCAGGCAAGCTCACCCCGGCAGGAGCGAGCTTGCACGCGACAAGGCCGATACCGGCCGCAGGACTTACAAAGTGATCGGCTTGCGCCCGGCAAACGAGTGCGCCAGGGTGCCGCCGTCCACCAGCTCCAGCTCGCCGCCCAGGGGCACGCCATGGGCGATACGCGAGGCGATCAGGCCTTTGTCGGTCAGCAGCTGGGCGATGTAATGGGCGGTCGCCTCGCCTTCCACCGTGGGGTTGGTGGCCAGGATCACCTCGGTGAAAGTGCCCTGCTCTTCGATCCGCGCCAGCAACTGGGGAATGCCGATGGCCTCCGGGCCCAGGCCGTCGAGAGGCGACAGATGGCCCTTGAGCACGAAATAGCGACCGCGATACCCGGTCTGCTCCACCGCATAGACGTCCATCGGCCCCTCGACCACGCACAGCAGCGTGTCGTCGCGGCGCGGGTCGGCGCATTGCGGGCACAGATCGTCTTCGGTCAGGGTGCGGCACAGGCGGCAATGGCCCACGCCTTCCATGGCCTGGCTGAGCGCCTGAGCCAGCCGCGTACCGCCGCTGCGGTCGCGCTCCAACAGCTGCAAGGCCATGCGCTGGGCGGTTTTCTGACCCACGCCCGGCAATGTGCGCAGGGCATCGATCAGTTGGCGAATCAGGGGGCTGAAGCTCATGGGTAAAGGTCCGACAAAACGACGAGACGCGGTTTATACCCGCGCCTCCGATTAGCGTCAAATGCTCGGTCCGGGGCGACCCGCAGGCCGATGAAGGCCTGCTGCAAACCAGGGTAGCGCGCTCGACGCTCGATGTTTGCGCCGCCGCCGCAAGGCGCCCCTGCCCCACCAACAAAAATGCCAGGCGCGGTGCCTGGCATTCTGGGGTCCGAACCATGCGCTTGCGCGAATCAGAACGGCAGTTTCATACCTGGCGGCAGCTGCATGCCAGCGGTCACGCCGGACATCTTTTCCTGGCTGTTGGCTTCAATCTTGCGCACGGCATCGTTGACGGCGGCGGCGAACAGATCTTCCAGCACTTCGCGGTCATCGTCGCTGACGCCTTCCAGCAGGCTCGGGTCGATGCTCACACGCTTGATGTCGTGACGACCGGTCATGACCACGCTGACCATATCGCCACCCGCCTTGCCGGTGACTTCGGCGTTGGCCAGCTCTTCCTGCATCTTGGCCATCTTTTCCTGCATCTGCTGCGCCTGCTTCATCAGGCCGGCCATGCCACCTTTCATCATGGGAATCACCTCAAAGTACTTGGATAAAAACAGCGCCCGGCCTCAGGGCCCGGCGCTCTTCAGTTATTAGCCCTGAGTGACCAGGGCCTCGACAGGTTCAATAGTATCGTGACGGACCACCGCGCCGAACTCCCGCACCATCTGCTGGATGAACGGATCGCCGTGGATCGACTCCTCAGCTTCACGCTGGCGATTGGCGCGACGGCGCGACGCGGCCTGGGCCGGGGTCTCCTGCTCGGGCTTGATCAGCTCGATGCTCACCGTCAGCGTACGCTGGTGGAACTGGTTCAGGGCCTCGTTCAGGCGCCGCTGTTGCGTGGCGTTGAACAGGGCGCTGTGGGCCGGGTCCAGGTGCAGCAGCCAGTTGTCGCCGTCGACGGCGATCAAGGTGCAGTTCGCGGCGATGCTCGCCGTCATCCCGGAAATCGGCAGTTTCGGAAACAGTTCCAGCCAGTCCAGCGCCAGGCCGGTGGCAGGCTGGGCGGCCGGCAACGGTTCGGGTTCCGGCTCGGGTTCGGCGGCATGCTCGCTGGCCAGCTCGTCCAGGTAGCTGTAGGCCGAGTCCATGTCCGGCTCGATGTAGTCTTCGTCCAGCGGCGGCTCGTCGTCCAGGTCCATGCCCGGGATCGCGGCCTCGACCTCGCTAGCGCTGGGCTCCGGCACCCGGGCACTGACCCATTCAGGGGCATCCGGCACCACGCTGTCCGGGGTGGGCAGCGGCATCGGGGTCAGCGCGGGTTGCTCCGCCACGGTGTCCAACACCGGCTCGACGGCAGGTTGCTGCTCGACGATCGGTTCGACCGGCTCAACCGGATCGTTCCACGGCAGGTCGATCACCTCCTCGGCGGCCACAGACGCTGCCGCAGGCGGCGTCTCGACTACCTGTTGTGGCGCAGGCGCTACAGGGGCCGGAACGGGTGCGGGTGCGGGTGCGGGTGCGGATGCAAGCTCAGCGACAGGGGCAACCGCGGGAACGGCCTCCACCACCGGGGCCGCAACCGGCGCGGCAGCGGCAACTGGAGCAGTAACGGCCGCGGCAGCCACGGCTTGGGCGGAATCAACTGTGGCCTGGCTGATCCCCACTGGCTTTAGCGGCTGTCTCGGCGCGTCTGCCGAGTCCGCCGGCCGGAAGGCCAGCATCCGCAGCAGGACCATCTCGAAGCCACCTCGCGGGTCCGGCGCCAGCGGCAGGTCGCGCCGGCCGATCAGGCCCATCTGGTAATAGAACTGCACGTCTTCGGCCGGCAGGGCCTGCGCCAGGGCCAGCACCCGGTCGCGGTCGCCATGGCCGTTGTCGACACCGTCCGGCAAGGCCTGGGCAATGGCCACGCGGTGCAGGACATTGAGCATCTCCGATAGCACGCCGTTCCAGTCCGGCCCCTGTTCCGCCAGGTGCCGCACGGCCTCCAGCAAGGCCTTGGCATCGCCATCGATCAGCGCATGCAGGACATCGTAGACCTGGCCGTGATCGAGGGTGCCGAGCATGGCTCGCACGTCAGCGGCCATGACCTTGCCTTCGCCGAAGGCGATGGCTTGATCGGTGAGGCTCATGGCATCGCGCATCGAACCGTCGGCGGCGCGCCCCAGCAGCCACAGCGCATCGTCTTCGAACGGCACGTTCTCCACACCCAGCACATGGCTCAGGTGCTCGACCACCCGTTCCGGGGTCATGTTCTTCAGGGAGAACTGCAGACAGCGCGACAGGATCGTGGCAGGAAGCTTCTGCGGATCGGTGGTCGCCAGGATGAATTTGACGTAGGGCGGCGGCTCTTCCAGGGTCTTCAGCAAGGCGTTGAAGGAGTGGCTGGACAGCATGTGCACTTCGTCGATCAGGTAGACCTTGAAGCGCCCGCGGCTCGGCGCGTACTGCACGTTGTCCAGCAGCTCGCGGGTGTCCTCGACCTTGGTCCGGCTCGCGGCGTCGATCTCGATCAGGTCGACAAAGCGCCCCTCGTCGATCTCGCGGCATACCGAGCAGGTGCCACAGGGCGTGGAAGTGATACCTGTTTCACAGTTCAGGCATTTGGCAATGATCCGCGCGATGGTGGTCTTGCCCACCCCGCGGGTGCCGGTAAACAGATAGGCATGGTGCAGCCGCTGGCTGTCCAAGGCATTGATCAGAGCCTTGAGCACATGGGTCTGGCCGACCATTTCGCGGAACGAGCGCGGACGCCATTTACGTGCAAGAACCTGATAACTCATCGAAAACCGTCGCAACTGGAAAGCGGAAGCCCGTAATGCTAGCGGAGCAAGGGCGAAATTGCATCCGGTGCGCTCGTCTAATCTGGCTAAGCTGCTTTTTGTCAGGCTGATGATGGCCTTTTCCTTCGCGGAGACTCTATGCGTTCAGCCTTGGGAGCATTGCTGCTGGTGGCCATGGATGGTCTTGTCGCCGAACCGGCCCTGCGCTTTTCGATCGCCGACAGCTGGGCCATGCCGGTGGTACAGATCGAACGCGGCCGCCCCACCCAAGGCATCCTCCACGACATCCTGGCCAGCCTCGCCACCCAGGTCGGCAGCCCGGCCGAGTTCCACGTACTGGCCCGGGCCCGCGTACAAGCCGCTCTGGAACACAAGGAAGTGGACATTCGCTGCTATGCCGCCAAGTCCTGGCTGCCCAACCTGTCTGGCGATTACTTCTGGAGTATCCCGCTGTTCGTTCAGCGCGACCTGCTGGTCAGCCGGGAACAAAACCTGGTCAGCCCCCAGGACCTGCCGCCGCAGCCTGTCGGCACCGTCCTGAGCTACACCTACCCTTCCCTGCAACCCCTGTTCGACCGCCAGCAACTGACCCGCGACGATGCGCGCAACCAGCAACAGGTGCTGCAAAAACTCTGGGCCGGCCGCTACCGCTATGCGGTGAGCAACCAATGGACCCTGGACTGGTTCAATCAGACCTTGCCAGCCGACCAGCAACTGCACGACGTGGCCGTCCTGCAGGAGCAGGCGGTCGGCTGCGTCATGCGCAACGATCCGGCGTTGCCGGTACAGCGCGTGCTGCGCACCTTGCAACAGATGAAAATGTCGGGGGAAATCGATGACATCATCGGCCTCTACACCGGCCGCAGGCCGACCGAGAGCGCCTCGCTGAGCTACGAGACGCCTTAAGCGTCAGCCAGCTTCGTCTTGCGGGCACCATTCCAGCGGCGGCACGAAGCCTGCCACCCACCCCGGCACCTCGCTGGCCGGCATGGGCGCGGCGATGAAGTAGCCCTGGGCCACGTCGCAGCCCAGCGACATCAGCAACTCGCCGTGCTCCATGGTCTCCAGGCCCTCGGCCACCACTTGCCGGTCAAACGCCCGGGCCAGGCCGATCAAGGCCTGGGTCAGCGCCAGATCGCCCTTGTCGTGCAGGATCTCGCGCACGAACATGCGATCGATCTTGATGGTCTGGGTACGCAAGCGCTTGAGGTAGCTCAACGACGAATGCCCGGTGCCGAAGTCCCCCAGCGAAAACTGCACCCCCAGCGCCTGGCACGCCTCGAGACAGGTGCTGACGTGCCGGATGTTCTCCACCGCCACCGCCTCGACGATTTCCAGGTCCAGCAACTGCGGGGAGACCTGGGGATGACGCTCGAGCACGGCCTTGAGCCGATCGACGAAATCCGCGCGCTGGAAATGCCGGGCGCCGATATTGACGCTGATCGGCCAACGCTGCCCGGTCTGCTGCCATTGCCGCAACTGCGTCATGACCTGCTCCATCACCCATTCGCCGATATCGACGATCAGGTCGGTTTCCTCCACCAACGGCAGGAACTCCCGCGGCGCGACCATGCCGCGCTGGGGATGCTGCCAGCGCAGCAACGCCTCGAAGCCGACCACCACGCCGCTGCGCATATTGACCTTGGGCTGGAAGTGCAGGCACAGCTCGCCCGCTGCCAGCGCCTGCCGGACCCGCTCGACGGTCTGGTGGGTGGCCTTGACCTCGCGATCCCGCGACAGGTCGTACAAATGAAAGCGATTGCGCCCGCTCTGCTTGGCCACGTACATCGCCTGGTCGGCATGCCGCAGCAAGGTATCGGCATCGTCGTTGTCGGCGGGGAACAGCGTCACGCCGATGCTGGCGCAGACGTTGATCTCCTTGTCCTGGATCAGATAAGGCGTGGAGATCACCCCCAGCACCCGATGCAGCGCCGCGCGCAACTCGCGGATGTCGCGCACATGCCGCAGGATCAGCACGAACTCGTCGCCGGCCAGGCGCGCCACCACGTCTTCGCCACGAATGATGGAACGCAGGCGGGTCGCCACCTCCACCAGCAATAGATCGCCGCTGGCATGGCCGTAGCCATCGTTGACCGCCTTGAAGCCGTCGAGGTCGAGCATGCACACCGCCAAGGCGATGCTCTCCCGCCGGGAAAAGTCCAGCGCCTGGTTGAGCAGATCGGAAAGGAAGGAACGGTTGGGCAAACCGGTCAGCACATCGTGGCCCACCCGCCACTGCAACGAGTGCAACAGCTGGCGCTTCTCACTGATATCGAAACGGATCGCCACATAACGCTGGACCCGGCCGCTGGCCTCATCGAGCAACGGCACAACGGTGCTGTCGACCCAGTACAGGGTCCCGTCCTTGGCGCGGTTGCAGATCTCGCCCTTCCAGACCTGGCCCAGGGCGATGGTGCGCCACATGGTGCTGAAAAATTCTGGTGGATGCAGGCCGGAACCGAGGATCCGGTGATTGGCGCCCAGCAGCTCGTCGCGGCTGTAGCCGGAAATCGAACAGAACTGATCGTTGACGTATGTGATCCGGCCGCTGAGGTCGGTCTCGGAAAAAATGGCGGCTGCGTCCACGGCCCTGCGGTATTTCTCATCCATGAGTCTGGCTCACTGTGGCTAGCGGTTGAACCGCTCGACCAAGGCACGCAGCCCGGAAGAGATGTTTGGACGTTCATCCTCACGATTGTCGCGGTACCAGGCAGACTTGGGCTGCTGGTCCGAGAATATCTGCTCGACAGAGGTGACCGGCACATTCAGACGCACGTTAAAACTCCATAGACAGCATTCGACGATGCCAGCCCAGCCAGCCGGCAGAGGCCGGCCCGCGGTCAATGGCGCATCGTCTCGCCCCGCCTGACACAATTGCAGCCGTACAGCGACCCATACTGCCGTTGCCCTTCGAATCGACGAAGATCAACTAAAATCAGTCAAGGATCAGCCGAATTTGGCGGATGGAAACACTGGCAGTCATCAGCGAGACGTTCGCGCCTGCGCCATGCCCTCGATTCTGGTGAACAAGGAAAAATGCAATGAGTTCCGGTTTCATCAATCTATCTTCTGAAACTAGATCACCAAATGCCTGTCCGAAGCGTCGATTCTACGAATTGCATCACATTTTGCAAGGCAAGGTGATGAATCATGGCGTTGCCTAATGCAAAGATTTATCGTTAAGTTCTTGATTCTAAATGGGAATTGAGCGATGCAAATTTCAAGTTTGGGTCCAGCCATCAGGCGTTACCGCAAGGTAGCGGGGCTTACTCAGGCTGAACTAGGCGAAAAAACCGGTTTTGACCCTAAAACCATCAGCCGCTTCGAAACCGGCACCTACACCCCCAGCGTGGAAGCCCTGTTCCTGCTGGCCGATGTACTGGGAGTGAAGCTGAAAGCCTTTTTCGCAGATCTGGGCGATGAAGACGAACAGCGGGCGTACCTGTTCGGTGTCATTCACAAAGCCACCCCGAAGGACCTGGGAAAGCTGATAGCAGCGGTAGACCTGGCCTTGTCCAAGCCTTAGAGCCGAGCAACACGAAGAGGAGGCAGACTTATCGAAGCCGATAGCCTGCCTCCTTTTTATTTCCAGCAGACGACTCCTGACAGGAACTGACAGCGCCCACTCTTAAGCTGGCGCACACAGCCCAACCGATCCTGGAGTCATGATGACCATCACCAGCACCTACCTTCTGCTGTACGTCGACAGCCCCGCCACCAGCGCCAACTTCTATAGCCGCCTGCTGGACAAGCCACCGGTCGAGCTGTCGCCGACCTTTGCCCTGTTCATTCTCGACTCAGGGCTCAAGCTCGGCCTGTGGTCCCGCCAAGACGTCGAGCCCGCCGCCCAGATCACCGGCGGTGGCGGCGAACTGGCCCTGGCCGTGGCCGACAACCAGAGCGTCGATCGGCTGCACGATCAGTGGGCCGCCTCCGGCATCAGCATCGCCCAGCCCCCGACCACCCTGGACTTCGGCTACACCTTCGTCGCCCTGGACCCGGACGGACATCGCATCAGGGTGTTGTGCCTGGACCTGGGGTGAGCAGGCGTCGCGCCGAGAGTCCCTGACAACCCGGAACGGCGCCGCGCCCAGCGCCCCTCCAACTGCATCGCCATCACACTGCCAAGGACGATCGCCGCCCCCACGAGCACCGCGCCATGCACCCGCTCATGCAGGACCAGCGCCGCCAGCAGCATGGCGATCGGCGGTATCAGGTACATGGCGATAGACGCACGGCTGACCTCGACCCGCGCCAGTACATAGGCCCAGGCCAGGTAGGCCAGCGCACTGGGGAACAGCCCCAGCAGCAACACCGCCAGATTCACCCGCCATGGCGCTTGCACCACCGCCACCGTCAACCCCGGCCAGTACAGGCTCAACAGCAAGGTGCCGGACCAGACCATGTAACACACGGTAGTCAGCAGGTCGTAGCGCCCCGAATAACGCCGCTGCAAAACGAAATACAGCCCCCACGAAAAGGCTGCCAACAGCACCAGCAATCCTTGTGGCTTGAACGACGCCACACCCTGATCGCCCCAGACCACCACAACCGCCCCGAGCAAGCCCAGCGCGACACACCCCCAGCGCCAACCAGTGACCGGCTCCTTCAACCAGAAAAACGCAATCAGAGTGCTGAAGATCGGCGCCGACTGCGCCAACACACTGGACGCCCCCGCGCTCAACCCGTGCTGGCCATGGTTGAGACAGACGTGATGCAGGGCGATGGCAAAAAAAACCAACACCAGCAACCAGGGCAAATCGCGCCAGCGTGGCAGGGAGATTCTTTTCACCAGGGCGATCGCGCCCATGAACAGCGAGGCAATCAGAAAGCGCAGCAATGCCAACTGGCCAGGTGCGTAGCCCTCCAGCCCGATATGGATGCCCACCGGGGAATAGGCCCAACACAGAATGACCGCAGCGGTCGCCAGAACCAGCTTCAACACAGGGGAGGTTTTCAAGAGGCAGACACTCAGCGGCACAGGAAAGGCCTTCAGTCTCCCGCCCACCACAACTCACCACAATTAACGGATACTGAGGCCAGACCTCACTGGAAATGAGCAATGGAACTGGCCCAACTGAAGATGGTGAAAGCGGTCGCCCGCACCGGCAGCATTGCCCGAGCAGCGGAACAACTGCACTGCGTGCCGTCCAACATCACCAACCGCCTCAAGCAGCTGGAAAGCGAACTGGGCACGACGCTATTTATCCGCGCCGGTCGCGGGCTGAAAATCAGCCCCGACGGGGAAATCATCCTCGGTTACAGCGAGCGCATCCTGGCGCTGGTGGACGAGGCCAAACGCGCCGTCGACCGCAACGCCGAACCCAGCGGTACCCTGCGCATCGGCGCCATCGAGTCCTGTGCCGGCGGGCGCCTGCCGCCGCTACTGGCGGAATTCCATCAGCGCTTTCCACAAGTCACCCTGGAGCTGGTCACCGGCACCTGGTCGCAGCTGTTCGAAGAACTGCAACACCATCGCATCGATGGCGCGCTGGTGGCGGTCGACACGCCCCACCCGAAACTGGACCGCAGCGTGCTCTACAACGAACCCCTGGTGCTGGTGACCAGCGCCAACGCCGCGCCCGTGCTGAGCCCACAAGACCTGCAAGACCAGCCCCTGTTCATGTGGCCAGCCGGCTGCCCCTACCGTCGCGCCCTGGAACATTGGTTGAACGCCCATGACGTGACCGCGACCATCACCGGATACGCCAGCTGGGGCACCATCATCGACTGCGTCAGCGCCGGCGCCGGCATGACCCTCGCCCCGGAAGGCGTGCTCGACCGCTACACCCTGTCCGCGGGCCTGGCGCGCTACCGCTTCGCCGACCTGCAACCGATCGACATTCGTTTTGTCTGGAACAGGGAAATAGAACGGCACACCGCACGGGACGCGTTTGCGCAGTTGCTGCAGGAACGATTGGGGAAATGAAACGAATGACTGGCTGAAGGCCAGATCAGAATCAAAGCAGAGGGAGAATTCAGAACATCCATCGAGGACCGATGGAAGGCGTTATGGAGGCGACCCCACCAGCCACACCCCGGCACACAATGTCACCGCTGCGGCTGCTCCCTTCCGGGCCTGACCGGGTTCACGGCTGATCGTTGCGAGGGGACCAATGGGGCCACCATAACGACGCTCACCTGACGGCGAGCCGCGCCATTGTACCTATCTGCGGCGAAGTTACAACCGCTGCGTAAAGATTAAAAAATCTGAGCAGCTTCAAGTACTTGGATCATTGCCCTGCCCTCGCCCACTCACCGGATTCCTGTAGCCGCTGCCGCAGGCTGTGATCGGTCGCGCAGCGGCCGCAACTCCGGGCAACCCCATATCGCGGTTGCATGCCATCCAATAGTTGGCGACTGCTGCGCAGTCGATCGCAGCCTACGGCAGCGGCTACAAGGGTGTGCGCAAGCCTTGGGATTACGCAGGGCTAGGGTTACCGGGACTGATTTTTCGCTTTGTTTTGTAAGGTGTTTCCTAGAAACTCTGGAACGCCTTTCGGCGGGTTGTACCCCTGAGTTTGCTCGGGCAGTCTGCGTGGGTCGCTGCATGGCAGCGACCCGGATGTGGAAGTCTGGAAAGGTCATTGGTACAGCGCTGAACAGCGACTGCTGACGCTTTGCGCCCGCAGATCCGCGTTATGGCGACCATGCGTGGGGCACCTTCGGGTGCGCCGGGTTTTGGGTACCAAGGACTCCCCGGTCTTCCACACCCACGCATGGCTGCCACCCTCTCGTGTGGAAGCGAGACTGGCGGCTTTCACTTCAAGAGAGTCGTAGGTACCCACATGAAAAAGCTCGTCCCCGATCCACCCTTCACCACCCCACGCCGCCTGCGCGATCCCGAGCTGGACGCTGCCAATGCCACCCTCCTCCTGTCGCTCAAGGACGCCCGCCACGCCAGCCCCCTGCTCGAACAACTGAAAGAAACCCACAGCCAGCCCTTCGGCCTGCGCGATGCCTATCAACGGCCGTTGTTTTCCGTGCAGGCCGGGGTGAATGCCGAGGAAGCGCTGATGCATGTCTCATTGTTGCTCACCTGCGCCGAACAGGTGTCGGATGAAATCACCGAACAAGGCAGCGGCATCGAACGCGGGCTGATCTGGTCCATGGTGCATTCCGTGGAGATGGCCCGCGCCGTGGTCGATGCGCTGATCGACGGCATGCGCACCCCACGCTGACGCTCCTACAGGGGAACATACCGGTTTGTGTAGTCGCTGCCGCAGGCTGCGATAAGGTCCACAGGACCTTCAACGGCGCAACGCCCGCTGCGCGGTCGATCGCAGCCTTCGGCAGTGGCTACGGGATCAGACCGCGATGCCGTGCTGGGTGAGAAAGGCGACGAAGGCTTCTTCGTCCAGCACTTTCAGGCCCAGCTCATTGGCCTTGGCCAGCTTGGAGCCAGCACCGGGACCGGCGACCACGCAGTGGGTCTTGGCCGAGACGGAGCCGGCCACCTTGGCGCCCAGGCTTTCCAGCTTGTCCTTGGCCACGTCGCGGCTCATCAGCTCCAGGGAGCCGGTGAGCACCCAGGTCTGGCCAGCCAGCGGCAAACCTTCCACCACCTTTTTCTCGCTCTGCCAGTGCATGCCGAAGGCTTGCAACTGCGCCTCGATGGCCAGCGCCCGCTCGGCGTTTTCCGCGACGTCGAAGAAGTCGCGCACCGCCTTGGCCTGTTTCTCCGGCAGGGTCTGGCGCATGTCCAGCCAGTCGGCCTTGACCACGCCGTCCAGGGTCGCGAACTTGTCCGCCAGCTTCTGTGCCGCGCCCGGCCCCACCGACGGAATGTTCAGCTTGTCGAGCATGCCGCCCAGGGTGGTGCTGGCGGCGAACTCGGCCCCCAGCTCGCCCTGGTCCTGCAACTGCAGGGCACACTGCTGCGGATCGAGCAAGGCGCCGATCACCTCCTGGTTATGACTGTCCTCGAAAAAGCTGTGAATCTCGTGCGCCACTTCCAGGCCGATATCCGGCAGATAGGTCAGCACTTCCGGCAGAGCCTGCTGCACGCGCTCCAGAGAGGCCAGGGAACGCGCCAGGACCTTGGCCGTCTCCTCGCCCACATCGGGAATGCCCAGGGCGTAGATGAAACGCGCCAACCCCGGTTGCTTGCTGTCTTCGATGGCCTTGAGCAGCTTGTTGCTGGAGACCTCGGCGAACCCTTCCAGATCGATGATCTGTTCGTACTTGAGCTTGTAGAGGTCGGCCGGCGAGCCGATGAGTTTTTCGTCCACCAGCTGCTCGATGGTCTTGTCGCCCAACCCTTCGATATCCATCGCCCGGCGGGACACGAAGTGGATGATCGCCTGCTTGAGCTGCGCGCCACAGGCCAGGCGCCCGACACAGCGGTACACCGCGCCCTCGCTGACGGTTTCCTTGCCCTTGCTGCGCTTGATCAGTTGCGTGCGCTCGACATGGGAACCGCACACCGGGCAGGTCTGCGGAATATGTACCGGACGGGCGTTTTCCGGACGGCGCTCGGCCACCACCTGCACCACTTGCGGAATCACATCGCCGGCGCGGCGGATGATCACGGTGTCGCCGATCATCAGGCCCAGACGTGCGACTTCGTCCATGTTGTGCAGGGTCGCGTTGGAAACGGTAACCCCCGCCACCTTGACCGGTTTCAAGCGCGCCACCGGGGTCACCGCGCCGGTACGGCCGACCTGGAATTCCACGTCCAGCAGTTCGGTCAGCTCTTCCATGGCCGGGAATTTATGGGCGATCGCCCAGCGCGGCTCGCGCGCCCGGAAGCCCAGCTCGCGTTGCGAGGCCACGCTGTTGACCTTGAACACCACGCCATCGATCTCATAGGGCAGACCGTTACGGCGCTCGCCGATCTCGCGGTAGTAGTCCAGACATTCGTCGATGCCCTTGGCCAGTTTCAGCTCGCGGCTGATGGGCATGCCCCACTGCTTGAGCTGCTGCAGGTTGTCGATATGGGTGTCGGCGATATCGGCGGTGACCTGGCCGAGCCCGTAGCAGCAGAATTCCAGCGGACGGCTGGCGGTGATCTTCGAGTCCAGCTGGCGCAGGCTGCCGGCCGCGGCGTTGCGCGGGTTGGCGAAGGTCTTGCCGCCAATTTCCAGCTGCGCGGCATTGAGCCGCTCGAAGCCGGCCTTGGACATGTAAACCTCGCCGCGCACCTCCAGGGTCGCCGGCCAGCCACTGCCCTGCAGCTTCAACGGAATGTTGCGCACGGTGCGCACGTTGACGCTGATGTCTTCGCCGGTGGTGCCATCGCCGCGGGTCGCGCCGCGCACCAGTACGCCATCCAGATACAGCAGGCTGACCGCCAGGCCATCGAGCTTCGGCTCGCAGCTGTATTCCACCGCCGCGCCACCGCCGAACAGATCGCCCGCCGGCAGATCGAGACCCTCGGTCACTCGACGATCGAACTCGCGCATGTCGATTTCTTCGAAGGCGTTGCCCAGGCTGAGCATGGGGATTTCGTGACGCACCTGAGTGAAGGCCGAGAGCGCGGCGCTGCCGACACGCTGGGTCGGCGAGTCGCTGCTGACCAGTTCCGGGTGTTCGGCTTCCAGCGCCTTGAGCTCGTGGAACAGGCGGTCGTATTCGGCGTCGGGAATGCTCGGTTCGTCGAGTACGTGGTAGCGGTAGTTGTGCTGATCCAGTTCAGCGCGCAGCTCAAGAATGCGGGTTTCGGCGGCGGTCATGATGTTCTCTCATAAAGCAAAAGAGCAGCCGAGGCTGCTCAATATGTATTTCAGGCGGGCCTTGCAGCCCTCTGGCGCCGATCCAGAAGCGAAAGGCTCAGCGCTTCTGGGTCAGGGCACGGCGTTCGAATTCGACGATGCGCTGACGGTAGTGTTCGATGGTCTGGGCGGTCAGCACGCTGCGCTGGTCGTCCTTCAGCTCGCCGTTCAGTTCCTGGGACAGCTTGCGCGCCGCGGCCACCATCACGTCGAAAGCCTGCTTCGGATGACGCGGACCTGGCAGGCCGAGGAAGAAGCTCACGGCCGGAGTGCTGAAGTGGTCGATGTCGTCCAGGTCGAATACACCCGGCTTGACTGCGTTGGCCATGGAGAACAGCACTTCGCCATTACCCGCCATGCTTTCGTGACGGTGGAAAATATCCATCTCGCCAAAACGCAGACCGCTTTCCAGTATGTTCTGCAACAGCGCCGGGCCCTTGAAGCCAGCGGCATCGCGGCAGATCACGCTGATCACCAGCACTTCTTCGGCTTGCGGCTGGTCCTTGTCGGCGTAGCCGGAAGCCTTGTTTTCATCCGGGAAGTCGTCGTCACGGCTGCTGAGGCTCGGGCCGCCATCCAGATCCAGGTTGAGGTTCAGGTCGCCCTGTTGCGGCTCGCTGGCACGCTTGCCCCGCTTGGAACCAGATTCGCGCGGCTCGCGCACCGGCGCGCTCATCGACGGCAGGTCATGCTCATCGAGCTGCGGTTCCTTGTGGGTATCCAGCACCCGGGACGGGCCCAGCAGTTCGGCGTTGCCATCATCGTCCGGCAGATTGGACAGGTTACGATCCAGACGGAATTTCAACTTCCCTTTGCCGCCGCGCATACGGCGCCAGCCATCAAAAAGAATACCGGCAATGACAATGATGCCGATGACGATCAGCCACTCGCGCAGACCGATTTCCATGTAATCCCGTGCCTCTATGAAAAATGCTGAAAAATAAGAGGTTTAGCAAACTGCAAACCGCTTTAAAACGTGGCGCCAACTCTATGTTCTGACTGGCCTTTTGCCCACGTATAGGAAAAATTGACATTAAACTAGCACGACCAAAGACAACTTTACACCGTCTGTCGCAACGGCTTCATTCAATATGTCGATCAGCCAGCATTCGGCACAGGTAAAAACCTTTTACGTGCCACTTGCCTGCCGGCTTTGGTCGCCCGGCTATCAGGCGTCCACCATCGCCATCGCCTCCTCGACATCCACTGCCACCAGGCGCGAACAGCCCGGTTCATGCATGGTGACCCCCATCAGTTGATCGGCCATTTCCATGGCGATCTTGTTGTGGGTGATATAGATGAACTGCACCGTCTGCGACATCTCTTTAACCAGCCGCGCGTAGCGTCCAACGTTAGCGTCATCCAGCGGTGCGTCAACTTCGTCGAGCATGCAGAACGGCGCCGGATTCAACTTGAAAATGGCAAATACCAGCGCCAGGGCGGTCAATGCTTTCTCACCACCGGACAACAAATGAATGGTGCTGTTCTTCTTCCCTGGCGGACGCGCCATGATCGTTACCCCTGTATCGAGTAGATCTTCGCCCGTCAGTTCCAAATAAGCGCTGCCGCCACCGAAAACTTTTGGAAAGAGTGCCTGTAAACCGCCGTTAATCTGATCAAAGGTATCCTTGAAACGATTACGGGTTTCCTTGTCGATTTTGCGAATGACGTTTTCCAGGGTGTCCAGAGCTTCCACCAGGTCGGCATCCTGGGCATCCAGATAACGCTTACGCTCGGACTGCTGCTGGTACTCGTCGATGGCCGCGAGGTTGATCGCCCCCAAACGCTGAATACGCGCGGCAATCCGCTCCAGTTCTTCTTCGGCCGCTTGCTCACTGGCCTGCTCGGTCAAGGTGGCGAGCACGCCCTGCAGGTCGTAGCCGTCTTCCAGCAACTGGTCCTGCAAGGTCTTGCGGCGCACGGTCAGGGCCTGCCATTCCATGCGCTGCTGTTCGAGCTGGCCACGGATCAACTGCGATTGTTGCTCGGCCTGGGTGCGGCGCTTCTCGGCGTCGCGCAATTCGCGGTCGGCGTCCTCCATGGCGATCTGCGCGCTCTTGAGCTCGACATCGACGGTCATGCGCTTTTCGAGCAGTTCCTCAAGCTTCAACCGCAGTTCCTCCAGAGGCGCGGCACCCTCCTCCAGATTGAGGCTGAGCTGCTCGCGTTTCTCCGTCAGGCGCTCCGATTGCAGCTCGAGGCGTTCCAGGGCCTGGCGGGTGGAATCGTGCTGGGCCTTGAGCGAGCCCAGGCGCACTGCCAACTGATGGGCGTGATCCTTGTGCTGGCGCGCTTCCTGGCGCACCCGGTCCAGGCGCTCGCGCAAACCGTCGCGCTGGGCGAGCAGCAGTTCGCGCTGCTCGGTGTCCAGGGCCATGCTATCGAGGGCTTCCTGCAACTGCAGACGGGCCTCGCCCACCTGCTCATGTTCCAGGGCGCGCTGCTCGCCCAACTCCGCCACTTCTTCATCCAGGCGAGTACGGCGCAGGGCCAGCTGTTCGGCCTTGGCCTTGCCGGCGGACAGCTTGGCTTTCAACTCGCCTTGCTGGCGGGCCTCGTCCTGTAGCAGACGGCGCAGATGTTCACGACCGTTCTCCTGCTGCCGCTGTTGGGCGCGCAGGTTCTGCAAGCGGGTTTCCAAATCTTCCACACTGGCTTCGCGCTCGTCGCGTTCCAGGCTCAGCTGCTCGATTTCCTGATTGCGCGCGAGCATGCCGCTTTCCGCTTCGCTGGCGCGGCGTACCCGCAGAAAGTGCCGGCCAACCCAGAAACCGTCGCGGCTGATCAGGCTCTCGCCCGCCGCCAGCTGGCCACGCAGGGCCAGGGCCTGCTCAAGGCTTTCCACCGGCTTGACCTGGCCCAGCCAGGGCGCCAGGTCGACCGGGGCATCGACCTTGTCCAGCAGGCTGCCGGGGATCCGTGCGCCTTCGCCCGCCAGCGTGAGCAGGCGCAGGTCGCCCTGCTCGAACCCGGCCAGGTCGAAGCCGGCAAAATCATCCACCAGCACCGCCTGCAGGTCGGCGCCGAGCACGGTTTCCACCGCCAGCTCCCACCCCGCCTCGACCTTCAGGCCTTCGGCCAGCCGCGGACGATCGGCCAACTGGTGATCCTGCAACCATTGCGCCGCGCCGCTCCCGGGATCGAGGGCCGCCTGCTGCAAAGCCTCCAGCGAGGCCAGTCGGCCATGCAGACGCTGCAATTCGCCCTGGGCCTGCTGCTGGGCCTGGGTTGCCTGGTGCAGCTCCTGGCGCAATTGCTCCAGGCGCTCCACCTGTCCCTCCTCGCTGGCCTGCAGGTCCTCCAGGGTCGCCTCGCTGGCCGCGAGCTGTTCGTTGAGTTCGAGGATCGCCGCGTCTTCCGGATCGGCGGCGAGTTGGGCCCGCTCCTCCTCCAGACGCCGCTGGCGTTCGGCCAAACGTTCCATGCTGCCTTCGAGCTGCTGGATGCGCGACTGCTGCACCTCAGCCTGGCGTCGCGGCTCGGCGGACTTGAGGTTGAACGCGTCCCACTGCTCCTGCCAGCCGTGCATGGTGGTTTCGGCTTCTTCCAGGGCTGCGGCGGCCTCTTCGGCGGCGGCGCTGGTGACTTCCTGCTCGGGCTCGAGCATGCCCAACTCTTCGCCGAGGGTGGCGAGCAAGGTGCGGTCATGCCCCAGGTGGGATTCGGTTTCCAGGCGCGCGCGCTCGGCCTCGCGCAAGTCGTCCTGCAACTGACGCAAGCGCTGCTGGCCGTGCTGGATGCTCTGCTCGACCCGGGCGATATCGCCGCCGACCGAATAGAAGCGCCCCTGCACCAGATTGAAGCGTTCGGACAGTTCATGGTGCCCGTCGCGCAGGCGCTCGATGGCAGCGTCGGCATTGCGCTGCTCGGCTACCAGGGCTTCGAAACCGACTTCCTGGTTACCGATGATCGATTCGCGCTGCCCGACCTGATCGTTCAGTTCCTGCCAGCGCAGGGCCGACAACTGGGCCTTGAGCTGACGCTCCTCAGCCTTGTATTCCTGGTACTTTTCGGCGGCCTGGGCCTGCCGGTGCAGGCGTTCGAGCTGGCGCTCCAGCTCTTCGCGCAGGTCGGTCAGGCGCGCCAGGTTTTCGTGGGTCCGGCGGATGCGGTTTTCGGTTTCCCGACGACGCTCCTTGTACTTGGAAATCCCCGCCGCCTCTTCGATGAAGTTGCGCAGGTCTTCCGGCTTGGCCTCGATCAGCTTGGAAATCATGCCCTGCTCGATGATCGAGTAGCTGCGCGGTCCCAGGCCGGTGCCGAGGAAAATATCGGTGATGTCGCGACGGCGGCACTTGGCGCCGTTGAGGAAATAGCTGTTCTGGCTGTCGCGGGTGACTTTGCGGCGGATGGAGATTTCCGCGTAGGCCGCGTATTCACCGACCAGGGTGCCGTCGGAGTTGTCGAAGACCAGCTCGATGCTGGCCTGGCTGACCGGCTTGCGGCTGGTGGAACCGTTGAAGATGACGTCGGTCATCGATTCGCCGCGCAGGTTCTTGGCCGAACTCTCACCCATCACCCAGCGCACGGCGTCGATGATGTTCGACTTGCCGCAACCATTGGGCCCGACCACCGCCGCCATGTTACTGGGGAAGTTCACCGTGGTCGGGTCGACGAAGGATTTGAACCCCGCCAGCCGGATGCACTTGAGCCGCACGCTCAGGCAACCGTCAAGGCAGCGACCACCAGATCGCAACTGCGCCGGGCATAGGCCGTCAGCACCTGGCGGATCGTCGGCAGGTCACGGGCCAGCACAGCGGCCAGCAGTTGCTCGAACAGGTCGAGGAATTCGCTCATTTCCGCCTTGCGCTGCTCCAGGGCCAGGAAATAGGCGCGGCTCATCGCCGGTTGCAGGTTCTCGACGGTCTCCTGCAGGTAGGGGTTGTTGGCGAACGGATAGGCGGCGCGCATCACGTTGAAGCTGTCTTCGACGAAGCTGCGGATGTCCTGGCGCTCGTAGGCGGCGATCAGCCGCTGCTGGATCTGCAGGAACGGCGCCATGTCGGCCTGCAGCGCCCAGCCTTCGGCCACCGAATTGCCCAGCAGGATGTACAGCTCGCTCATCAGGGTGCACAGGCTCTGCACCTTGTGCGGCGTGAGTTCGGTCACGTGGGCGCCACGGCGCGGCAGGATCGCGATCAGGTGACGCCGTTCGAGGATCAACAGGGCTTCGCGGACCGAGCCGCGGCTGACGTTGAGGGCCAGCGTGACCTTCTGTTCCTGAATCCGCTCCCCAGGCTTGAGCTCCCCGCGAATGATGCGTTCGGCGAGGTGGTGAGCGATTTGCTCGGCGAGGCTGTCCGGCGCCTTGAACGTCATGGTTTTCCTTCAAACTCTAAGATCGGTACAAGCGGCGCAGTGTAGCGCAATTGCTACCTCATGGCGGAGTGCCCAGGGGCCTGAATTTGGCACGAAACAAGCAAAAAGCACTGCGTCCCGGGAGGGTCAATACTGTTTAAAAGCCCCTGTTGATCGACAAGAATCGATTTCCTGACCTTTAAGTCAGAAAATCATTGACCGAAAAGTCAGACCTGACTAAATTCAGCCCACGTCGGTTAACAACAATAATGAGTCCGCGAGGCCTTCCGTGATCCAGTTCTTACTCAACCAGGAGCTCTGCAGCGAGCACACCCTGGACCCGAACCTGACTGTGCTCAACTACCTGCGCGAGCACCTGGGCAAGCCCGGCACCAAAGAAGGCTGCGCCAGTGGCGACTGCGGCGCCTGCACCGTGGTGATCGGCGAATTGCAGACGGACGACACAGGCGCCGAGCACATCCGTTATCGCAGCCTCAACTCGTGCCTGACCTTCGTCTCGGCGCTGCACGGCAAGCAGTTGATCAGCGTCGAAGACCTCAAGCACCAGGGCCAGTTGCACAGCGTGCAGCAAGCCATGGTCGACTGCCACGGCTCGCAGTGCGGCTTCTGCACGCCGGGCTTCGTCATGTCGCTGTTCGCCCTGCAGAAGAACTCCACCCAACCCGATGCACACCAGGCCCATGAAGCCCTGGCCGGCAACCTGTGTCGCTGCACCGGCTACCGGCCGATCCTCGCCGCCGCCGAACAAGCCTGCTGCAACAAACAGCCGGATCAGTTCGACGCCCGCGAAGCCGAGACCATCGCCCGCCTGAAAGCCATCGCTCCACGGGACACCGGCGAGCTGAACAGCGGCGACAAACGCTGCCTGGTGCCCCTGACCGTCGCCGACCTGGCCGATCTGTACGACGCCTACCCCCAAGCCCGGCTGCTGGCCGGCGGCACCGACCTGGCGCTGGAGGTCACCCAGTTCCACCGTCCGTTGCCGGTGATGATCTACGTCGGCAACGTGGCCGAAATGAAACGTATCGAACGCTTCGGCGACCGCCTGGAAATCGGCGCGGCCACCGCCCTCTCCGATTGCTACGACGCCCTCGCGGACGAGTACCCGGACTTCGGCGAACTGCTCCAGCGCTTCGCCTCGCTGCAGATCCGCAACCAGGGCACCCTGGGCGGCAACATCGGCAACGCCTCGCCCATTGGCGATTCGCCGCCCCTGCTGATCGCCCTGGGCGCGCAGATCGTCCTGTGCAAGGGCAGCACCCGCCGCACCCTGGCCCTGGAAGACTATTTCATCGACTACCGCGTTACCGCGCGCCAGGAAAGCGAGTTCATCGAAACGATCATCGTGCCCCGGGCCAGCGCCGAACAGCGGTTCCGCGCCTACAAGGTGTCCAAGCGCCTGGACGACGATATCTCCGCGGTCTGCGCAGCGTTCAACCTGCGCATCGAGAACGGCGTGATCGCCGACGCCCGCGTGGCCTTCGGTGGCATGGCCGCCACTCCGAAACGCGCCAGGCACTGCGAAGCGGCGCTGCTCGGCGCGCCCTGGGAACAGGTCACTGTGGAGCGCGCCTGCGCCGCCCTGGGCCAGGACTTCACCCCGCTCTCGGACTTCCGCGCCAGCAAGGAATACCGCCTGCTCAGCGCACAGAACCTGCTGCGCAAATACTTTGTCGAACTGCAAACACCGCACATCGAGACCCGGGTGACCGCTTATGTCTAATCATCACAACATCGAGAAGACCCAAGCCGAACTGAGCGCCCTGTTCCAACAGGACCTGACCACCGGCGTCGGCCGCAGCGTCAAGCACGACAGCGCCGCCAAGCATGTGTCCGGCGAAGCGGTGTACATCGATGACCGGCTGGAATTCCCCAACCAGCTGCACGTGTATGCGCGCCTGTCGGACCGTGCCCACGCGAAGATCCTCAGCATCGACACCGCGCCCTGCTACGCCTTCGACGGCGTGCGCATCGTCATCACCCACCAGGACATTCCGGGGCTGAAGGACATCGGCCCGCTGCTGCCCGGCGACCCGCTGCTGGCCATCGACGACGTGCAATTCGTCGGCCAGCCGGTACTGGCGGTGGCGGCCCGCGACCTGGAAACCGCGCGCCAGGCGGCCATGGCCGCGGTCATCGAATACCAGGACCTGGAACCGGTGCTGGACGTGGTCGAAGCCCTGCGCAAGCGCCATTTCGTCCTCGACAGCCACACCCACCAGCGCGGCGACTCGGCCAAGGCCCTGGCCAGCGCCGAGCACCGCCTCCAGGGCACGCTGCACATCGGCGGCCAGGAACACTTCTACCTGGAGACGCAGATTTCCTCGGTGATGCCCACCGAGGACGGCGGCATGCTCGTCTACTGCTCGACCCAGAACCCCACCGAAGTGCAGAAGCTGGTGGCCGAGGTGCTGGACGTGCCGATGAACAAGGTGGTGGTCGACATGCGCCGCATGGGCGGCGGTTTCGGCGGCAAGGAAACCCAGGCCGCCAGCCCCGCGTGCCTGTGCGCGGTGATCGCGCACCTCACCGGCCAGCCGACCAAGATGCGCCTGCCGCGGGTCGAAGACATGCTGATGACCGGCAAGCGCCACCCCTTCTATATCGAGTACGACGTCGGCTTCGACAGCCGCGGCCGCCTGCATGGCATCCAGCTGGAACTGGCCGGCAACTGCGGTTGCTCGCCGGACCTGTCGGCCTCGATCGTCGACCGGGCGATGTTCCACGCCGACAACTCGTACTACCTGGGCGACGCCACCATCAACGGCCATCGCTGCAAGACCAACACCGCCTCGAACACCGCCTATCGCGGCTTCGGCGGCCCGCAGGGCATGGTCGCCATCGAAGAAGTGATGGACGCCATCGCCCGCTATCTGGCCCTCGATCCGCTGGCGGTGCGCAAGGTCAATTACTACGGCAAGACCGAGCGCAACGTCACCCACTACTACCAGACCGTCGAGCACAACATGCTCGAAGAGATCACCGCCGAACTGGAGCAAAGCAGCCAGTACGCCGAACGCCGGGAAGCGGTCCGCCTGTACAACGCCAACAGCCCGATCCTGAAAAAGGGCCTGGCGCTGACCCCGGTGAAATTCGGCATTTCCTTCACCGCCAGCTTCCTCAACCAGGCCGGCGCGCTGGTGCATGTCTACACCGACGGCAGCATCCACCTGAATCACGGCGGCACGGAAATGGGCCAGGGCCTGAACACCAAGGTGGCGCAGGTGGTGGCCGAGGTGTTCCAGGTGGACATCGACCGCGTGCAGATCACCGCGACCAACACCGACAAGGTGCCCAACACCTCGCCCACCGCCGCCTCCAGCGGTGCCGATCTGAACGGCAAGGCGGCGCAGAACGCCGCCGAGACCATCAAGAAACGCCTGGTGGAATTCGCCGCCCGGCAGTACAAGGTCAGCGAGGAAGACGTGGAATTCCACAATGGCCATGTGCGGGTGCGCGATCAGATCTTGACCTTCGAGGCGCTGATCCAGCAGGCCTATTTCGCCCAGGTCTCGCTGTCCAGCACCGGCTTCTACAAGACCCCGAAGATCTACTACGACCGGGCCCAGGCCCGTGGCCGGCCGTTCTACTACTACGCCTACGGCGCGGCCTGCGCCGAGGTGATAGTCGACACCCTGACCGGCGAGTACAAGATGCTGCGCACCGACATCCTGCATGACGTCGGCGCCTCGCTGAACCCGGCCATCGATATGGGTCAGGTGGAAGGCGGCTTTATCCAGGGCATGGGCTGGCTGACCATGGAAGAGCTGGTGTGGAACGCCAAGGGCAAGCTGATGACTAACGGCCCAGCCAGCTACAAGATCCCGGCGGTGGCCGACATGCCGCTGGACCTGCGGGTCAAGCTGGTGGAAAACCGCAAGAACCCGGAAGACACGGTGTTCCATTCCAAGGCCGTGGGCGAACCGCCGTTCATGCTCGGCATCGCCGTCTGGTGCGCGCTCAAGGACGCCGTGGCCAGCCTGGGCGATTACCGGCACCAGCCGCGGATCGATGCGCCGGCCACTCCGGAGCGGGTGTTGTGGGGCTGCGAGCAAATGCGCCAGTTGAAGGTGGCGAAGGCCGTCGAGAGCGAATCCGAGCTGGCTCCGCTCTAGACCGAGGTGCGCCTATCGCGGGCAAGCCTCGCTCCTACAGGCTTTGCACAGATCCGTAGGAGCTTGCCCGAGATGACGGCCGGACAGACAACAGCGATGTCGAGGTGAAACATGTACAACTGGATCAGCGCCCTCGCCGACCTGCAGACCCGCGGTGAACCCTGCGTGCTGGTGACCATCATCGAAGAGCTAGGCTCGACGCCGCGCAATGCCGGCTCGAAGATGGTGGTCAGCGCCACCCAGAGTTTCGACACCATCGGCGGCGGGCACCTGGAATACAAGGCCATGCAGATCGCCCGCGAGATGCTCGCCAGCGGCCGCCAGGACACCCATCTGGAGCGCTTCAGCCTGGGCGCCAGCCTCGGCCAGTGCTGCGGCGGCGCCACAGTGTTGCTGTTCGAACCCATGGGCCAGGTCCAGGCGCAGATCGCGGTATTCGGTGCCGGCCATGTCGGCCGGGCCCTGGTGCCGCTGCTGGCCAGCCTGCCGTGCCAGGTGCGCTGGATCGACTCCCGGGAGCAGGAATTCCCCGAACAGATCCCCCCGGGCGTGCGTAAAATCGTCAGCGAGGAACCCGTCGATGAAATCGACGACCTGCCCGCCGGCAGTTACTGCATCGTCATGACCCACAATCACCAGCTTGACCTGGAACTCACCGCCGCGATTCTCAAGCGCAACGACTTCGCCTACTTCGGCCTGATCGGCTCGAGGACCAAGCGGGTGAAGTTCGAACACCGCCTGCGCGAACGGGGTTTCGACCACAGCGTGCTGCAACGCATGCGCTGCCCGATGGGGCTGGGCGAAGTCAAAGGCAAGCTGCCCGTGGAAATCGCCATCTCCATCGCCGGCGAAATCATCGCCACCTATAACGCCAATTTCGGCCAGCACAGCGCCCGCGCCGAACCCATTGCCAAACTGCTGCCGGCCTCGCGCCGCAGCCAGGCCACTCATTAAAAAGCCACGAACCGAGACTGCCCCATGCTTCCGACTCGCAAAGCCTACCGTGCCGCCATCCTGCACAGCATCGCCGACCCCGCCGAGGTCGGCATCGAAGCCTCCTACGAATATTTCGAGGATGGCCTGCTGGTGGTCGACAACGGCCGGATCAGCGCCCTCGGCCCTGCCAGCGAACTGCTCGCCGGCCTTCCCGCCGATACCGAGATCACCCACTACCCGGATGCGCTGATCACCCCCGGCTTCATCGATACCCATATCCACCTGCCGCAGACCGGCATGGTCGGTGCCTACGGCGAGCAATTGCTGGACTGGCTGAACACCTACACCTTCCCCTGCGAACGCCAGTTCGCCGACCCGGCCCATGCCGCGCAAGTGGCGGACATCTTCATCAAGGAACTGCTGCGCAACGGCACCACCACCGCCCTGGTCTTCGGCAGCGTGCATCCGCAATCGGTGGACGCCTTCTTCGCCGCCGCCGAGAAGCTCGATCTGCGGATGATCGCCGGCAAGGTGATGATGGACCGCAATGCCCCGGACTACCTGACCGACACCGCCGAATCCAGCTACCTGGAAAGCAAGGCGCTGATCGAGCGCTGGCACGGCAAGGGCCGCCTGCACTATGCGGTGACGCCGCGTTTCGCCCCAACCAGCACCCCGGAACAACTGACCCTCGCCGGGCAACTGCTCGGTGAGTATCCCGACCTCTACATGCAGACCCACATCAGCGAAAACCTGCAAGAAGTGGCTTGGGTCAAGGAGCTGTTCCCGGAGCGCAAGGGCTACCTGGACGTCTACGACCACTACCGGTTGCTGGGCGAACGCTCGGTGTTCGCCCACGGCGTGCACCTGTGCGACGACGAATGCGCGCGCCTGGCCCAGACCGGTTCGGCCGTGGCCTTCTGTCCGACCTCGAACTTCTTCCTCGGTAGCGGCCTGTTCAACCTGCCGATGGCCGAGAAGCACAAGCTGAATGTCGGCCTGGGCACCGATGTCGGCGGCGGCACCAGCTTTTCGCTGCTGCAGACCCTCAACGAAGCCTACAAGGTCATGCAGTTGCAGGGCGCGCGCCTGAGCCCGTTCAAGTCGCTGTACCTGGCCACCCTCGGCGGCGCCCGCGCGCTGCGCCTGGAAGACCGGATCGGCACCCTGCAGCCGGGCACCGACGCCGACTTCCTGGTGCTCGACTACAACGCCACGCCGCTGCTGAGCTATCGTCTGCAACAGGCCAAGAACATCGCCGAGACCCTGTTCGTGCTGATGACCCTGGGCGACGACCGCACCGTGGCGCAGACCTATGCCGCAGGCAAGCGGGTGCACCAGCGCTAAGTGCTCCAGGCATAAAAAATCCCCCGTGATCGTTGGATTCCGGGGGATTTTTTGTGTCTCTCAGGCCCTCATCGCGGGCAATGTCTCGCTCCTACCTTGGATTACGTGTCCCTGTAGGAGCGAGGCTTGCCCGCGAAGGGCCCGCGGCAATGTCTCAAAGCTTGGCGGGTGAACGGCCCGGCTTCTTGGTCTGCAGCAGGTGCGAGAACACCGCGTGCAAATCGTCCGAAGCGCTTTCTTCGTCGAGGTTGAGCTTGCTGTCGATGTGATCCATGTGATGCATCATCAGGTTCACCGCCAGCTCCGCGTCGCGGGCCTCGATGGCGTCGATCAACTGGGTGTGCTCGTCGTAGGAACAGTGCGAGCGGTTGCCGCTTTCGTACTGGGCGATGATCAGCGAGGTCTGCGATACCAGGCTGCGCTGGAAGCTGATCAGCGGGGCATTCTTCGCCGCTTCGGCCAGCTTCAGGTGGAACTCGCCCGACAGGCGGATACCGGCGCCGCGATCGCCACGGGAAAAACTGTCGCGCTCGTCATTGACCATCTGCCGCAGCTCGGCCAGTTGCTCGGCGGTGGCGTGCTGCACCGCCAGTTCGGTGATGGCCCGCTCCACCAGCCGCCGGGCCATGAACACCTGGCGCGCCTCCTCGACGCTCGGGCTGGCCACCACCGCGCCGCGGTTGGGCCGCAGCAGCACCACGCCTTCATGGGCCAGGCGCGACAGCGCGCGACGGATGATGGTGCGGCTGACCCCGAAAATCTCCCCCAGCGCCTCTTCGCTCAACTTGGTGCCGGGCGCCAGGCGCTGTTCGAGGATGGCCTCGAAGATATGCGCGTAGACGATATCGTCCTGGGTCCCGCTGCGACCGGCCTTGCCGGCTCGCGGTTGTTTCTTGAGGGGTTGCAACTGTTCGTTCATGGGCACTCGAGTCGGGAGAACGGCGGCGAATTGACCGTGACTGTAATACGGCACAGTGGGTCGCTGACAAGTATCGCGTAAAAATACTGGCATATTGTACACAACCCACGGGGTTCATTCGCAATAACTGTATGGGCGACAGGCTTTCGCGGCGACTGTACGGCCATTTGCCGCCCTGGCTGTATGGCAATGACGAATCGCCTTTACGTTTAGGCTTGGCCCCTGCTTTCGTCACCCGATCTCCCTGCCCCAGGCTCCCGGGCGACAGATATCTTCACCCGAACAAGGAACAGCGCTTCATGTCCGATGCCTCCCTCGCGCCGCTACGCCCCCTGGCCGACACTTCGCCCTCGGCCATAGTCGCCGGCTTCATCGCCATGATGACCGGCTACACCAGCTCCCTGGTGCTGATGTTCCAGGCCGGGCAAGCCGCCGGGCTGACCAGCGGCCAGATCTCCTCCTGGATCTGGGCCATTTCCATCGGCATGGCCGTGTGCAGCATCGGCCTGTCCCTGCGCTACCGCACGCCGATCACCATCGCCTGGTCGACCCCTGGTGCGGCGCTGCTGATCACCAGCCTGTCCGGCGTGACCTACGGCGAAGCCATAGGCGCCTACATCACCTGTGCGGTACTGGTGACCATCTGCGGCCTGACCGGCAGCTTCGAACGCCTGGTCAAGCGCATTCCAGCCTCCCTCGCTGCGGCGCTGCTGGCGGGCATCCTGTTCAAGATCGGCAGCGAGATCTTCGTCGCGGCGCAGCATCGCACCGGGCTGGTGCTGGGCATGTTCTTCACTTACCTGCTGATGAAACGCCTGTCGCCACGCTACGCGGTGCTCGCCGCGCTGCTGATCGGCACCGCGCTGGCCGGGGTGATGGGGCTGCTGGACTTCAGCGAGTTCCAGCTGGAAGTCGCCACGCCGGTCTGGACCACCCCGCACTTCTCCCTGGCGGCGACCATCAGCATCGGCATCCCGTTGTTCGTGGTGGCCATGACCTCGCAGAACATGCCCGGGGTCGCGGTACTGCGCGCCGACGGCTACCAGGTCCCGGCCTCGCCGCTGATCACCACCACCGGTATCGCCTCGCTGCTGCTGGCGCCGTTCGGCTCCCACGGCATCAACCTGGCGGCCATCAGCGCGGCGATCTGCACCGGCCCCCATGCCCACGAGGATCGCAACAAACGCTACACCGCGGCGGTCTGGTGCGGGATTTTCTACGGCATCGCCGGGGTCTTCGGCGCCACGCTGGCGGCCTTGTTCGCGGCACTGCCCAAGGAGCTGGTGCTGTCGATCGCCGCCCTGGCGCTGTTCGGCTCTATCATCAACGGCCTGAGCATCGCCATGAGCGAAGTGAAGGAGCGCGAGGCGGCACTGATCACCTTTATGGTGACCGCCTCGGGCCTGACCCTGTTTTCCGTCGGCTCGGCGTTCTGGGGCATCGTTGCCGGGGTACTGACCCTGGTGATCCTGAACTGGGACAAGAACTGACCGCGGCTACAAATCCCGCCCACGCGAATTCCCGGGAAACAGGCCCGAGGCATAGAAGGTGGTGAAGGGGAATAAATCGAGAACGGCTGTACAGCGACAGCCATGAGCCGGCGGCCCGGACGGGCCACCGGCTCAGTGCATCAGGCTACCGGATTGATCGCGTTTTCCGGGTACCAGACGTCCAGCAGCGGGCTGACTTCAACAGTGGTCAGTTCGGTGCGGGCCTTGAGCCAGGCTTCGACCTTGGCACGTTGCTCTTCGCTGACCGAACCGCGCTTGCTCAGGCAAACCAGACCGAAGTCATCGCCACCCACATAGCCCAGACCGTTGGCTTCCATCGCTTCTTTCAGGAACGCGTCGAGGAAAGCGTCAATAGCCTCTTCGGCCAGATCTTCTTTGAAATCCAGGTTCAGCTCAAAACCCAGCTCCTGAAATTCATCTACGCACAGTTTTTTGCGCAGACGGCGGGAACGGTTAGTGGCCATGGAACAATCCTCATAAGTAATAACGGGCGGCACTTTAACAGTTTAAGCAACCGATTGCCTGACTCTATGAGGGGCTTGGCATGCCATTGGGAAAAAAATAGCGGATTAGCCCGCCGCGGCACGGCACAAGCCGCTATGCCTTGGGGCATAATGCCGACACTTTCGTGACCACTGAGGGAATTTATCGTCATGCCCTCATCTTTTTTCCCCTCGGCTGTAGGGTTTTACTTCACATGATCAAATCTTTGCGTCCACTGTTGCTTGCCGGCCTTCTTCTGCCCCTGGCCATTTCCGTCTCCGCCGCGCCCATCAACACCACCCTCTCGCCCAAAGTCCAGCAGGCCCTCAAGGCCAGCAAACTGCAAGACAACGCTCTGTCGCTGGTGATGATTCCCCTCAACGGCCCGGGCACGACCACGGTCTACAACGCCGATGTGTCGGTCAACCCGGCGTCCACCATGAAACTGGTCACCACCTACGCGGCCCTGGAAATGCTCGGCCCGACCCACCAGTGGAAAACCGAGTTCTACACCGACGGCACCCTGAGCGGCGGCATCCTCAACGGCAACCTGTACCTCAAGGGCGGCGGCGACCCCAAGCTGAACATGGAAAAGCTCTGGCTGCTGATGCGCGACCTGCGGGCCAATGGCGTGCAGCAAGTGACCGGCGACCTGGTGCTGGACCGCAACTTCTTCGTGCAACCGCAACTGCCGCAGTTCAACGACGACGGCAATGACGAGAACAAGCCGTTCCTGGTCAAACCCGACGCCCTGCTGGTCAACCTCAAGGCCCTGCGCTTCGTGGCGCGCAACGACTCGGGCAAGGTGCTGATTTCCGTCGAGCCGCCGATTGCCAGCATTCGCATCGACAACCAGGTCAAGGCCGTCGGCGGCAAGCAATGCACCGGCGACGTTCGTTACAACCCAGTCCCCCAGGCGGACGGTGGCGTCACCGTGACCGTCAACGGCCAGTTGGGTGACGGCTGCAGCTCCCAGACCTACCTGTCGCTGCTGGACCACGCGACCTACACCGCCGGCGCGGTGCGTGCCATCTGGCAGGAACTGGGCGGCAGCATCCAGGGCAAGGACCGTCTGGCCAGCGTCCCGTCCAGCGCCAAGGTGCTGGCGCGGGCCTTCTCGCCGGACCTGGCGGAGATCATCCGCGACATCAACAAATACAGTAACAACACCATGGCCCAGCAACTGTTCCTCAGCCTCGGCGCGCAGTACCGCACCGATGCCGACGGCGACGACGCCAAGGCCGCGCAACGGGTGGTGCGCCAGTGGCTGGCCAAGAAAGGCATCACCGCGCCGCACCTGGTGATGGAGAACGGTTCGGGCCTGTCCCGCGCCGAACGGGTCAGCGCCCGGGAAATGGCCTCGATGCTGCAAGCGGCCTGGAGAAGCCCGTACTCGGCGGAGTTCATCAGTTCGATGCCGATCGCCGGCATGGACGGCACCATGCGCAAGCGCCTCAAGCGCACCGCCATGTCCGGCGAGGCCCATGTGAAGACCGGGACCCTGAACACCGTGCGTGCCATCGCCGGCTACAGCCGCGACAGCAACGGCAACACCTGGGCCGTGGTGGCGATCCTCAACGATCCGAAACCCTGGGGCGCGTCCTCGGTGCTCGATCAGGTGCTGCTGGACCTGTACCGCCAGCCGAAACTGGCGGACACCGCCTCGACCCTGTAAGTCCTCCCCCGGAAGTGACGCGCGGGCCACCTCGCGTCACCCCACTCCTGCCTCTTCCCGCCTCAAACTATCTCGGCCTGGACCCTGTCGCGCCCCGCCTGCTTGGCCGCGTAGACCCCGGAATCCGCCCGCAGCAACAACCCGTCGGCCCCTTCGTACTCACGCCAGCTGGCGATGCCGAAACTGGCGGTGACAACCCCCACGCCCTCGATCGGCGCACCGCGCAGCCCACGCCACAGTTCCTCGGCCAGGACATAGGCCTGATGGCCATCGGTATCGGGGCACAGCACCATGAACTCTTCGCCGCCCAGCCGGCAGAACACATCGGTACGGCGCAGGCGCTGGCCGATGCGCTCGCAGACCGCGCGCAGCACCCTGTCGCCGCTGGCGTGACCATGCTGGTCGTTGATCCGCTTGAAGTGGTCGATATCCAGCATGATCACCGACAGCTGGCCCGACCCGCGCTCGACCCGGGCCATTTCGGTTTGCAGGCGCTCCTGGAAATAGCGCCGGTTGTGGATGCCAGTCAGCGAGTCGGTGATCGACAAGGCGCGCAACTCTTCCTCGACCCGCTTGAGGTCGGAGATATCGGTCAGATAACCGTGCCACAGCACCCCGCCGTTGGCCTGCTTTTCCGGCGTCGCTTCGCCGCGCACCCAGCGCAGGCCGCGCAGCGGCAGCTGCACCCGATATTCCTCGCGCCAGGGGCTGAGCTTCTTCGCCGAGGTCCAGATCGAGGTACGCACCTTGGCCACATCGCCGGGGTGAATCCGCTCGAACACCGGCTCAGCGTCCAGTTGCAATTGCTGCGGCTCGATCTCGTAGATGTCGCGGATGCCGTCGCTGACGTAGGGAAAACTGGCATGGCCGGCGCTATCCACCAGGAACTGGTAAATACCACCGGGCACATGGGCGCTGAGCTTTTTCAGCAGGCGATCGCGAGCCGCCAGCGCCTCGTGGACGCGCTTGCGTTCGGTGATGTCGATGCAGATCGCCAAGTGCCCGACCCATAGGCCGTGATCGTCCAGCACCGGGGTGGCCAGCATGTTCACCGCCAGATGGCTGCCATCGCAGCGGACCAGGGTCCACTCCCGGGTTTCGCCGCCATGTTCTTCGGAACCGTCCACCAGCATCGCCTGATACATCGGGATCTGCCGGCCGTAACGCTGGCTGAGGGCTTGCGCCCGCACATTCAGTTCCTCGGACAAATGCAGGCTGTCCAGCGTCAGCTGGCCCACCACCTCGGCGCTCTTGTAGCCGAGCATATGCTCGGCCCCGGCATTGAAGGTGCTGATCACGCCCCGCAGGTCCGTGGCGATGATCGCCACCTGGGTCGCCGCATTCAGCACGCTGCGCAACTGCCCGTGGGTACCGCGCAGCTCCTGCTCCCTGACCCGCAGTTCCGCGGTGCGCTGCTCCACCAACTGCAGCGCCCGCTGCCGCTGGCTGACCAGGACATACAGCAAGGCACTGAGCAACAGGCTGAGCAGCCCACCCAGGACTACTTGGCTGGCGGCCGAAGAATGGTTGGCCTGGAGGAACAGCGCGCTGGGGCGGATGTTCACCTGGTACTCATGGTCGGCCAGGCTCAGCACCCGGCTCACCGCCAGCGAGCTGTCCCCCGGACCGTTGCTCGACTCATAGAGCCGGCCATGGGCCTCGGCGGTCGACAGGTCGATGATCTGCACGAACAGGTTGTCGTGGCTCTGCTCGGGCAAACCATCGACCACCAGTTGGCGCATGCTGATCACCGCGATCACATAGCCGCTGGGCTCGGCGGCCGGCAAGGCGGCATCGGCACGCCCCCTGACAGGGGTCGCCAGGATGATGCCCCGCGCGTAGGAAGGTTCGACGCCGACCAGTTGCACCGGCTGCGAAACCGCCACCCCATCGCGCAGGCGCGCCCGTTCCAGGGTATCGCGGCGCATGGCCAGGGACAGCAGGTCGAACCCCAGGGGCGAGCCCAGCGGGCTCTGGGTCTGGCTGTAGAGCACCGGCACGTATTCGTCGCGCGCGGCGGCGGGCTGCAACTTGCCCTCGGCATTCAGGTCGGCGATGAAATAGTCCGGCGCGCCCTGCTCACGGGCCTGGCGCTCGAACGACGGACGCTCGGCGGCGCTGACCCACGGCGCCCAGGCATAGGCCTGGGTGCGGTGCAAAAGGGGTTTGGTGTAACCGTCGAAATCCTGGCGCGAGACCGCGCCGGAATTGATGAAGAAACGCTTGAGGCCGTCGAGGCGCTGCTCCTGATCCTCGAAGCGCTCTTCGATGCGGCTGTAACGCTCGCTGGCCAGCAGCTGGAAACGCTGCCGCAGCTGCTGCTGGTACAGATTGAGCGTCGACCAGGCCAGCAACCCGGTCAGCACAAAGCCTCCCAGCAGCACCAGCAAGGCGACCAACCAGGGCGACACATCTTCGCTGATAAAGCCCAGAATTTTCGGGCGCACCGAGTGCAACGACATAAGCAGAACTCATAACGCCAGCGAACGTGAGCGTCACATGGGCTTGCATTGAGTTATAGCTATTCGCCACTAATTTGGCTAGAGCAAAGAGCCTTGAAAATCAAGGCTCTGTGGATCCAATCGCATTCAGCGGGCGGTGATTTTCCAGGCCCGGTGAATCTTGCCGTTACGGGCAAAATCCGGGTCGATGGTCTTGGTGGTGATCTCCTCGACCGCGTAGCGCGCCGCCAGGTTTTCCTCCAGTTGGAACTTGCGGAAGTTGTTGGAGAAATACAGCACGCCACCGCTCGCCAACCGCGCCATCGCCAGGTCGAGCAACTGCACATGGTCGCGCTGTACGTCGAACACCCCTTCCATGCGCTTGGAGTTGGAGAAGGTCGGCGGATCGATGAAGATCAGGTCGAACTCATCGCGGCACGTCTCCAGCCAGGCCATGACATCGCCCTGCTCCAGGCGGTTCTTCTCGGAAAAGCCGTTGAGCGACAGGTTGCGCCGCGCCCAGTCGAGGTAGGTTTTCGACAGGTCGACGCTGGTGGTGCTGCGCGCCCCGCCCTTGGCCGCGTGCACGCTGGCGGTGGCGGTGTAGCAGAACAGGTTGAGAAAACGCTTGCCGGCGGCTTCTTTCTGGATGCGCAGGCGCATCGGCCGGTGATCGAGGAACAGCCCGGTATCCAGGTAGTCGGTGAGGTTGACCAGCAGCTTCACACCGCCTTCGCTGACCTCGGTGAACTTGCCCTGGGCACTCTGCCGTTCGTATTGCTTGGTGCCGCTCTGGCGCTCGCGACGCTTGATCACCACCCGGCTCTTGTCGACATTCAAGGCCTGCGGAATGGCCGCCAGGGCATCGAACAGGCGGGCCTGGGCCTTTTCCGGATCGACCGATTTCGGCGCGGCGTACTCCTGCACGTGCACCCAGTCCTGGTACAGGTCGATGGCCAGGGCGTATTCCGGCATGTCGGCATCGTAGACGCGGTAGCACTCGACGCCTTCGCGCTTGGCCCACTTGCCCAGTTGCTTGAGGTTCTTCTGCAGGCGGTTGGCGAACATCTGCCCACCTTCGCTCAGGCGCGCCTGCTCCACCACCGGCGCTGGCGCCGGCTTGATCGGGTTGCCGTTCTTGTTGTACTGGCGCTCCTGCACCTGCGGCGCCTGCTCGGCCTCGGCCTGTTCGCGCTCGATCTGCCGTTGCTCCGGGGTACGCCGCTCGCCGGTGACGAACTGGTCCGGCTGCACCTTGATCAGCAGCAGCTTGCACGGCAAGGCGCCGTTCCAGAACGAATACTGCTTGTGGCTGCGAATGCCCATGCGCTTGCCCAGGTCCGGGGCGCCGGTGAACACCGCCGCTTCCCAGCCCAGGCAGGCCTGGCGCAGGCGTTCGCCCAGATTCTGGTAGAGGTACAGCAGGCTGGCTTCATCGCCCAGGCGCTCGCCGTAAGGCGGGTTGCTGATGACCAGGCCTTTCTGGTTCTGGTCCGGACGCGGCTCGAAGGTTGCCACTTCGCCCTGGTAGATCTTGATCCACTCACTCAAGCCGGCCCGCTCGACGTTGTTGCGGCCCGGCTGGATCAGCCGCGGATCGGCCTCGTAACCGCGAATCCACAGCGGTGGCTTGGCCAGGCCGGCCTGGGCCCGGGCCTGGGCTTCTTCGTGCAGCTTGCGCCACAGCGCCGGGACGTGGCCGAGCCAGGCGGTGAAGCCCCACTGCTCGCGCTTGAGGTTGGGGGCGATGTCGGCGGCGATCATCGCGGCCTCCACCAGGAAGGTCCCCACACCACACATCGGGTCGGCCAGGGCGCCGCCGTTGGCGGCGATGCGTGGCCAGCCGGAACGGATCAGGATCGCCGCCGCGAGGTTTTCCTTCAGCGGCGCCGCGCCCTGCTGCAGGCGATAGCCACGCTGGTGCAGGCTGTGGCCGGACAGGTCGAGGGAGAGGATGGCTTCGCCGCGATCCAGGCGCAGGTGAATGCGCAGGTCCGGGTTGAGCTTGTCGATGGACGGGCGCTCGCCGGTCGGTGTGCGCAGCTTGTCGACGATGGCGTCCTTGACCTTCAAGGCGCCGAAGTGGGTGTTGTCGATGCCCGAACCGTGGCCGCTGAACTCCACCGCCAGGGTGCCGTCCGCCAGCATGTGGTCCTGCCAGTCGACGTCGTGTACGCCGTCATACAGGTCTTCGGCGTTTTTCATCGGGAAGCGCTTGAGCACCAGCAATACCCGATTGGCCAGGCGCGACCAGAGGCACAGGCGGTAGGCGGTCTCCATGTCGGCCATGCCGCGCACGGCCGAGGTATGTTCGCGCGCGTCTTCAAGGCCAAGCCCGGCGGCTTCCTCGATGAGCAGGCCTTCGAGGCCTTTGGGACAGGTGAGGAAGAGTTCGTAGCGATCCGACATGGGAGTTCAGGCCTTTGGCAATAAGTGAACGGACAACGCATCGTCCGCCCGGTTTTCAATCAAGCGCTTTTCTTGCAGAGCGCCCGCGTGGCACGAATCTGTGCCGTCCCGCCCCTGCTGTTCAGCCCACCGCCAGCGGTAACTGCTGGGGAAAAAGCTTAGATGCCGAGGCAGATAAAAAGTCAGCGTAACAAAAGGTCATAACTCGACCTTTCATCGAATAATACCTGAGTGCAACAGAATGGGATTCTCACTAAAGCATTAAGCCCATCATTCAGTAAGAGGCTGATCACAGCGAGGTTTGCCCGATCGCCCCATTACAGGGCAGGCCTTTCTTATGGCCTTACCACCATTATCGTTACGTCCTTATGACAAAACGATCATTCACACACTGTGGCGCATTGGTTAGAAATCAACTCAGGTCGACGCCGCAATGACGTCGACACCAGGCTCGCGACGCCGGCAGCGAGCCCCAACGGCAGAAGCATTCTGCCCGGCCTCGAACGAGGTCGACGGGACATAAGACAGTCAACAAGTGAGGGAAACACCCTATGAGAAGACTTAAGCGTGATCCGTTGGAAAGAGCATTTTTGCGCGGATACCAGTATGGCGTTAATGGCAAGTCCCGTGAGCTTTGCCCATTTACTCTACCGTCAGTACGTCAAGCCTGGATCAATGGCTGGCGCGAAGGACGCGGCGACAACTGGGACGGTATGACCGGCACTGCGGGAATCCACAGACTCAACGAACTTCACGCCGTCGGCTAAAACAGGGCACACATTCCGACACCAAAATCTGAATACGCAACGATTTAACCACGCGCGTCCCATCCGGACGGCGGGCTGCGGCCCAGGGGCTCCTTTAAGGAGCCCTTTTTAATGGCCGCGCAAAAACCTCAGCGCAAGGCCGCGATCGCGTCCACCGACTCGCGAATCAGCGCCGGCCCCTTATAGATGAAGCCCGAATACAGCTGCACCAGGCTGGCGCCGGCAGCGATCTTTTCCGCCGCGTGGCTGCCTTCGGTGATACCGCCCACCGCAATGATCGGCAAACGCCCACCCAGCTCGCCCGCCAGCACCTTCACGGTGTGGGTGCTCTTGTCCCGCACCGGCGCGCCGGACAGGCCGCCCGCCTCGTCACCATGCTCCATGCCTTCGACACCGACGCGGCTCAGGGTGGTGTTGGTGGCGATGACCGCGTCCATTCCGGTTTCGATCAGGGCGCGGGCCACTTCGGCGGTTTCTTCGTCGGTCATGTCCGGGGCGATCTTGATCGCCAGCGGCACCCGCTTGCCATGCTGCACCGCCAGGGCCTGCTGACGCTGGCTGAGGGCGCCGAGCAACTGCTTGAGCGACTCGCCGAACTGCAGGCTGCGCAGGCCCGGGGTGTTGGGCGAACTGACATTGACCGTCACGTAGCTGGCGTGGGCATAGACCTTGTCCAGGCAGATCAGGTAGTCGTCCACCGCGCGCTCGACCGGGGTGTCGAAGTTCTTGCCGATGTTGATCCCCAGCACGCCCTTGTACTTGGCGGCCGCCACTCGGGCCAGCAGATGATCGACGCCCAGGTTGTTGAAGCCCATGCGGTTGATGATCGCTTCGGCTTCCGGCAGGCGGAACAGCCGTGGCTTGGGATTGCCCGGCTGCGGACGCGGGGTGATGGTGCCGATCTCGACGAAACCGAACCCCAGCTGGGCAAAGCCATCGATCGCCGCGCCGTTCTTGTCCAGGCCCGCCGCGAGGCCGACCGGGTTCGGGAAGTCCAGGCCCATGACCTTCACCGGCATCTGCGCCGGCGCCTTGCATAGCAAGCCATTGAGGCCCAAACGCCCGCCCGCGCCGATCAGGTCCAGGGACAGATCATGGGAGGTTTCCGGGGAGAGTTTGAACAACAGCTGGCGGGCCAGGGTATACATGGGCGGGCTTGACTCGGTGGCGGCGAAATGAGGCGGCGATTATAGCCGCACGCCGGGCTCGCAGGCGAGGCACGTGGCGAAATCAACCGCGAATGGCATATGCCTTGCACCGCAAGCTCCATCAGCACCCGGGCCAATGACGGCGCGGGCTGCAAGACAAAGGCGTCGCTCCCCCACTGGCTCTGCCCGGCGTGCGGGTGCGACGTTTTTTATGGCCGCTTTTATAGGGCAGCTTTTTATGGACGGTGCCCCCCATGAATGAACTCCCCGTCAGCCCGCTGGCCTGGGTCAACGGCAGCGATGCTCCGGAAAAGACCGCGATCGATCTCGGCTTCATGGCCCTGAGCGACTGCGCCTCGGTGGTGGTCGCCGCCACCCAGGGGTTCGCCCAGCCTTACGGCCTGACCCTGAACCTCAAGCGCCAGGCGTCCTGGGCCAACCTGCGGGACAAGCTGGTGAGTGGCGAACTGGACGCCGCCCACAGCCTGTACGGCCTGATCTACGCCGTGCACCTGGGCATCGGCGGGGTCAACGCCACCGACATGGCGGTGCTGATGGGCCTGAACCAGAACGGCCAGAGCATCAACCTCTCGCGGGAACTGCAGGCCCTGGACGTGACCAGTCCTGAAGCGCTGGAGCGGCATGTGCACCAAAGCCGGGCAAGGCTGACCTTCGCCCAGACCTTCCCCACCGGCACCCACGCCCTGTGGCTGTATTACTGGCTGGCCGCCCAGGGCATCCACCCGCTGCAGGACGTCGACAGCGTGGTGGTGCCGCCGCCGCAAATGGTCGCGCACCTGCAGGCCGGGCGCATCGACGGCTTTTGCGTGGGCGAACCCTGGAGCGCCAGCGCGGTGCGGCAGAACCTGGGCTTCACCCTGGTCACCAGCCAGGCGATCTGGCCGGACCACCCGGAAAAAGTCCTCGGCTGCACCCGTGCCTTTGTCGAGCAATACCCGAACACCGCCCGTGCCCTGGTGATGGCGATCCTCGAGGCCAGCCGCTTCATCGAGCAAAGCCGCGAGAACCGCCAGAGCACCGCACAACTGCTGAGCGCCAGCGACTACCTGGATGCGCCGCTGGACTGCATCGCGCCGCGCCTGCTCGGCGAGTATGCCAACGGCCTCGGCCAGCGCTGGCAGGATCCCCACGCGCTACGCTTTTATCAGGGAGGCGCGGTCAACCTGCCGTACCTGTCCGACGGCATGTGGTTCATGACCCAGTTCCGCCGCTGGGGCCTGCTGCGCGAAGACCCGGACTACCTGGGCATCGCGCGCCAGGTGCAACAACTCGGGCTCTACCGCGAAGCCGCCAGCGCGGTCGGCGTCGCGTCCCCGGGCCCGGACATGCGCAGCAGCCAGTTGATCGACGGCAAGCGCTGGGACGGCTCGGACCCGGCCGCCTACGCGCGCAGCTTCCAACTGCACGCCATGAGCGACAGCTCCCCTCTTCTCGCCAGCCGCTGACAGGAGCCTGAGACCATGCTGCGTATCCTGCTGATCAACGACACCGCCAGGAAGGTCGGTCGGCTCAAGGCGGCCCTGACGGAAGCCGGCTTCGAGGTGATCGACGAGTCGGGCCTGACCGTCGACCTGCCGGCGCGCGTCGAAACGGTGCGCCCGGACGTGATCCTGATCGATACCGAGTCACCGAGCCGCGATGTGCTGGAGCAAGTGGTGCTGGTCAGCCGCGACCAGCCGCGGCCGATCGTGATGTTCACCGACGAGCACGACCCGGATGTGATGCGCCATGCCATCAAGTCCGGGGTCAGTGCCTACATAGTCGAAGGCATCCAGGCCCAGCGCCTGCAACCCATCCTCGATGTGGCCATGGCCCGCTTCGAGAGCGACCAGGCGCTGCGCGCGCAATTGCAGGCCCGGGACCAGCAACTGGCCGAACGCAAGCGCATCGAGCTGGCCAAGGGCCTGTTGATGAAGATGAAAGACTGCAACGAAGAACAGGCCTACACCCTGATGCGCCGCCAGGCCATGAGCCGGCAGCAGAAGCTGATCCAGGTGGCGGAGCAGATCATCGCCATGAGCGAGTTGCTCGGCTGACCTTTCGTTGCGCCAATACGGCCCCATCGCGGGCAAGCCTCGCTCCTACGGTCCGCCGTGATCTGCAGGAGCGAGGCTTGCCCGCGATCAGGGACACCGGCACTCCAACTCTTGGCACAGATCTGGCTATGTAATCGCCACAGGTAACCAACGGCGGTTGCCCCACCTACGACAAAGACGTCGCACACCCCTTTCGCCCCAGGCGATGCGGGTTGCGGCGTTTTTTCGTTTTGGCCCCACAGCCCGGGGCCGGTGGAGCGGCCCTAACGGCGCCCCACAAAGCCCATGACTCCTTTCGAGATTCTTTACAGCTGAGGTGCGCGATGAATTCAAGCTTCTGGAAATCCGGCCACACCCCGACCCTGTTCGCGGCCTTCCTCTACTTCGACCTGAGCTTCATGGTCTGGTACCTGCTCGGCCCGCTGGCGGTGCAGATCGCCGCCGACCTGCAACTGACCACCCAGCAACGCGGGCTGATGGTGGCCACGCCGATCCTCGCCGGCGCCGTGCTGCGTTTCGCCATGGGCCTGCTGGCCGACCGCCTGTCACCCAAGACCGCCGGGCTGATCGGTCAGGTGATTGTCATCGGCGCGCTGTTCTGCGCCTGGAAGCTGGGCATCCACAGCTATGAACAGGCCCTGCTGCTGGGGCTGTTCCTGGGCATGGCCGGTGCCTCGTTCGCCGTGGCTCTGCCGCTGGCCTCGCAGTGGTATCCACCACAGCACCAGGGCAAGGCCATGGGCATCGCTGGCGCCGGCAACTCCGGCACCGTGTTCGCGGCCCTGTTCGCCCCGTTGCTGGCCGGCGTCTTTGGCTGGAGCAACGTGTTCGGCTTCGCCCTGGTTCCGCTGATCCTGACCCTGGGGCTGTTCGCCTGGCTGGCCAAGAACGCCCCGGAACGGCCCAAGGCCAAATCCATGGCCGACTACCTCAAGGCCCTGGGCGACCGCGACAGCTGGTGGTTCATGTTCTTCTACAGCGTGACCTTCGGCGGCTTCATCGGCCTGGCCAGCGCCCTGCCCGGCTACTTCAACGACCAGTACGGCCTGAGCCCGGTCACCGCCGGCTATTACACCGCCGCCTGTGTGTTCGGTGGCAGCCTGATGCGCCCGCTGGGCGGTGCGCTGGCCGATCGTTTCGGCGGCATCCGCACCCTGCTGGTGATGTACAGCATCGCCGCGGTGTGCATCGCCTCGGTTGGCTTCAACCTGCCAAGTTCCTATGCGGCCCTGGCCCTGTTCGTGTGCACCATGCTCGGCCTCGGTGCGGGCAACGGCGCGGTGTTCCAACTGGTGCCACAACGCTTCCGCCGTGAAATCGGGGTGATGACCGGCCTGATCGGCATGGCCGGCGGCATCGGCGGTTTCGCCCTGGCTGCGGGCATGGGCGCGATCAAGCAAAGCACCGGCAGCTATCAGTTGGCGCTGTGGCTGTTCGCCAGTCTGGGCCTGCTGGCCTGGTTCGGCCTGCATGGGGTAAAACGCCGCTGGAGAACCACCTGGGGCTCCGCCGCCGTCACCGCGGCCCGGGTCTGAGCCGCCCATGAGCCTGCAACTGAGCCACGCCCACGCCAGCGCCATCGGCCCCCGCGCGGAAAACCAGGACGCCTTGCGCCTGGTCACCCCGGCGCCGGCCCTGGCCGCCAGCAAGGGCCTGCTATTCGCCATCGCCGACGGTGTCAGCCAGTGCGCCGACGGCGGCCTGGCCGCGCGCTCGACCTTGCAGGCGCTGGCGCTGGACTACTACGCCACCCCGGAAACCTGGGCCGTGGCCCAGGCCCTGGAACGCCTGCTGCTGGCGCAGAATCGCTGGCTGCAGGCCAACGGCGGCGGCCAGCCGCTGCTGACCACCGTCAGCGCCCTGGTGCTGCGCGGCCGGCGCTTCACCCTGGCCCACGTCGGCGACTGCCGGGTCTATCGCTGGCACGCCGATCAGTTGCAGCGCATCAGCGACGACCACGTCTGGGACCAGCCCGGCATGCAGCATGTGCTCAAGCGTGCCCTGGGCCTGGACCAGCACCTGGTGGTGGACTTCCTCGACGGCGAGCTGCGAGAGAACGAAAGCTTCCTGATGCTCAGCGACGGGGTCTGGGCCACCTTGGGCGACACCGCCATCGCCGCGATCCTGCGCGACCAGCCCGACCTCGACAGCGCGGTGCAGACCCTGGTCAGCGCCGCGCACCTGGCCGGCAGCCAGGACAATGCCAGCGCCCTGCTGGTGCGGGTCGACACCCTCGGCGAAAGCTCCATCGGCGACGCCCTGCTTCACTTGCAGCAATGGCCGCTGCCACCGCCCCTCAAACCGGGCCAGCAGTTCGAGGGCTGGCAGGTCACCGAGGTGCTCGGGCACAGCCAGCAGTCCCTGCTGTACCGCGTGCTCGATGGGCAACGACAACCCTGGCTGCTGAAAACCTTGCCCGGCCATCTGCGCGATGACCATCAGGCCGGGCAATCGCTCTTGTCGGAAGAATGGTTTCTGCGCCGGGTGGCCGGCCGGCACTTTCCCGAAGTACATGCCGCGACCGCCCGCCAGCACCTGTATTACGTGATGCGCGAATACCCGGGGCAGACCCTGGCCGAGCATCTGCAACGGCATGGCCCCCTGCCGCTGCCGCAGTGGCAGGACCTGGCCGAGCGCCTGCTGCGGGCCGTGGGCCTGCTGCACCGCCGGCAGATCCTGCACCGTGATATCAAGCCAGAAAACCTGCTGCTCGGGGACGATGGCGAGCTGCGCCTGCTGGACTTCGGCCTGGCCTATTGCCCCGGCCTGTCGGAGGATCAGGCGCACCTGCTGCCCGGCACCCCGAGCTATATCGCGCCGGAGGCCTTCGGCGGCGCGGCGCCGACGCCACGACAGGACCTGTACGCGGTGGGCGTGACCCTGTACTGGCTGCTGACCGGGCATTTTCCCTACGGCGAAATCGAAGCCTTCCAGCGCCCGCGCTTCACTACCCCGGTCAGCGCCAGCCGCTACCGGCCGGACCTGCCGGACTGGCTCGAACAGAGCCTGGACCGCGCGGTGCAGGCCGACCCGGCCCAGCGTTATGAAACCGCCGAAGAGTGGTTGCTGGTGCTCGAACAAGGCGAACGCCGCAGCCTCAGCGTCCGCCCCAGGCCCCTGCTGGAACGCGAACCGCTGAAGGTCTGGCGCACCCTGGCGTTGATCTCGCTACTGCTCAACCTGCTGTTGCTCTACCTGTTCCTGCATCACTGATAGCGCCGATAACCCTGTAGCCGCTGTCGAGCCCCGGCGAGGCTGCGAACGACCGCGTAGCGGGCGCAAAGCCAGGCAATCGTGCAGGTCGGACACACCGGGCAGGCAGGGTTTACGGGGCTGCGTCGGAATGCCGCCCACCTCGATCGCAGCCTCGCCGAGGCTCGACAGCGGCTACAGATTGCTCCAGAAACGGGCAAGGCGCTTTGAATCGGTGCAGACTTCCCCCCTCCCACTCCCGAAAATCGCCCCGCCCCCGCCAAAACCCACGGTTGGCGCAACTTGGCACAAGCACTGCATTAACGCTCCCAACAGCACATACGACCCAGCCTTCAACGACGAAGGCCGGGTTTTCCCGAGAGAACGGGACCGGACAAAGGCGTCCTGCCAGGCAACTGGCGGGACGCCTTTTTTGTTTGCGCAACGTTTATCGAGCCTGGCCCCACGAGCGACAGCCCGGCGACGCGGAGATCGACATGAAGCAACTCAAACTGGTGATGATCGGCAACGGCATGGCCGGGGTACGCACCCTGGAGGAACTGCTCAAGCTGAGTAACGAGCTGTACGACATCACGGTCTTCGGCGCGGAACCCCATACCAACTACAACCGCATCCTGCTGTCCCCGGTACTGGCCGGCGAACAGACCTTCGAAGAGATCGTGCTCAACGACCTGGGCTGGTACCAGGACAACGGCATCAAGCTGCTGCTCAACCGCAAGGTGGTAGAGATCGACCGGGTCAAACGCCGGGTGATCGCCGAAGACGGCAGCGAGGCCGAGTACGACCGCCTGTTGATCGCCACCGGCTCGACCCCGTTCATCCTGCCGATCCCCGGCAACGACCTGCAGGGCGTGATCGGCTACCGCGATATCGCCGACACCCAGGCGATGATCGACACCGCCAAGACCCACAAGCACGCGGTGGTCATCGGCGGCGGGCTGCTCGGCCTGGAAGCCGCCAACGGCCTGATGCTGCGGGGCATGGACGTGACCGTGGTGCACATCGGCGAATGGCTGCTGGAGCGGCAGTTGGACAAGACCAGCGGCCAGCTGCTGCAAAGCGCCCTGGAAAGCCGTGGCCTGAAGTTCCGTCTGAGCGAACAGACCCAGGCCCTGCATGACGCCGGCAACGGCCGGGTCGGCTCGGTGCAGTTCAAGAACGGCGACATCATCCCCGCCGACCTGGTGGTGATGGCCGCCGGCATCCGCCCCAATACCGAACTGGCGGAAAAAGCCGGCCTGCCCTGCAGCCGCGGGATCCTGGTCAACGACACCCTGCAAACCTACGATCCGCGCATCTATGCCATCGGCGAATGCGCCAGCCATCGCGGGATCGCCTACGGCCTGGTGGCGCCACTGTTCGAGCAAGCCAAGGTCTGCGCCAACCACCTGGCGCAACTGGGCTTCGCCCGCTACCAGGGCTCGGTGACCTCGACCAAGCTGAAAGTCACCGGGATCGACCTGTTTTCCGCCGGCGACTTCATGGGCGGCGAAGGCACCGAGACCATTACCCTCTCCGACCCCATCGGCGGCGTGTACAAGAAGCTGGTGATCAAGGACGACGTCCTGGTCGGCGCCTGCCTGTACGGCGACACCGCCGACGGCGGCTGGTACTTCCGGCAGATCCGCGAGAACCACGCCATCGGCGAAATCCGCGACCACCTGATGTTCGGCGAGAATGCTTTGGGCGACGTCGGCCACCAGGGCCAGGACAAGGCCATGAGCATGGCCGACACCGCCGAAGTCTGCGGCTGCAACGGCGTGTGCAAGGGCACCATCGTCAAGGCGATCCAAGAGCATGGGCTGTTCAGCGTCGACGAGGTCAAGAAGCACACCAAGGCCGCCAGTTCCTGCGGTTCCTGCGCCGGCCTGGTGGAACAGATCCTGATCAACACCGTGGGCGGCGCGGCCGACGTCAAGCCGAAAAGCGAGAAAGCCATCTGCGGCTGCAGCGACCTCAATCACGGGCAGATCCGCCAGGCGATCCGCGAACAGCACCTGCTGACCGTCGCCGGCACCATGGGCTACCTGAACTGGCGCACGCCCAACGGCTGCGCCACCTGCCGCCCCGCGCTGAACTACTACCTGATCTCCACCTGGCCGGGCGAGGCCAAGGACGACCCGCAATCGCGGCTGATCAACGAACGGGCCCACGCCAACATCCAGAAAGACGGTACCTATTCAGTGGTGCCGCGGATGTGGGGCGGCGTCACCACCCCCGCCGAACTGCGACGCATCGCCGACGTGGCGGACAAGTACCAGGTGCCGATGGTCAAGGTCACCGGCGGCCAGCGCATCGACCTGCTGGGCATCAGGAAGCAAGACCTGCCCGGGGTCTGGAAGGACCTGGACATGCCCTCCGGCCACGCCTACGGCAAGTCCATCCGCACCGTGAAAACCTGCGTCGGCAGCGAGTTCTGCCGCTTCGGCACACAGAACTCCACTCAACTGGGCATCGAACTGGAGCACGACCTGTTCAACATGTGGTCGCCGCACAAGGTCAAGCTGGCGGTCTCCGGCTGCCCGCGCAACTGCGCCGAGGCCGGGATCAAGGACGTCGGCATCATCGGCGTCGACTCGGGCTGGGAGATGTACATCGGCGGCAACGGCGGGATCAAGACCGAGGTCGCGGAGTTCTTCGTCAAGCTGAAAACCTCTGACGAGGTCCGCGAATACAACGGCGCCTTCCTGCAGCTGTACCGCGAGGAAGCCTTCTACCTGGAGCGCACCGTGCACTACCTGCAACGGGTCGGCATGGCGCACATCAAGCAAGCCATCGTCGAGGACCCGCAGCGGCGCCAGGCGCTCAACGAGCGCCTGCAGTTCGCCCTGTCCTTCGAACAGGACCCGTGGCAGGAACGCCTGGAACAACCGCTGCTGAAAAAGGAATTCGAGCCGATCCGCGTCAAGCAACTGGAGGTGCCGCTATGAACTGGCTGGATATCTGCGCCCTGGAAGAGATCAACGCCCTGGGCTCGCGCATCGTCAACGGCCCCAGGGGCGACATCGCCATCTTCCGCACCAGCGACGACGCCGTCTTCGCCCTCGACGACCGCTGCCCGCACAAGGGCGGGCCGCTGTCCCAGGGGCTGATCTACGGCAAGACAGTCGCCTGCCCGCTGCACAACTGGCAGATCGACCTGGAATCCGGCGCAGCCCTGGCGCCGGATATCGGCTGCGCCCATCACCACCTGGCGCGGGTGGAGAACGGCCGCGTGCTGCTGGCCCTGCGGGATGCCGGCCGATGAACCGCCAGACGACTGCCTCGACCTGCTGTTACTGCGGCGTTGGCTGTGGCGTGCTGATCGAGCACGACGGCGAACGCATCCTCGGCGTCAGTGGCGACCCGAGCCACCCGGCCAACCACGGCAAACTGTGCAGCAAGGGCTCCACCCTGCACCTGACCGGCGACCTCGCGGCGCGCGCCCTGTACCCGGAATTGCGCCTGGGCAAGGCTCTGGCCCGCGCCCGCACCGACTGGGACAGCGCGCTGGAACACGCGGCCAATGTATTCGCCGAGACCATCGCCGAACACGGCCCGGACAGCGTGGCCTTCTATATCTCCGGGCAATTGCTCACCGAGGACTACTACGCCTTCAACAAACTGGCCCGGGCCCTGGTGGGCACCAACAACATCGACAGCAATTCGCGGCTGTGCATGTCCTCGGCAGTGGTCGGCTACAAGCGCAGCCTGGGCGCCGACGCGCCGCCCTGCAGCTATGAAGACATCGAGCTGAGCGACTGCGTGATGATCGTCGGCAGCAACATGGCCTACGCCCATCCGGTGCTGTTCCGCCGCCTGGAGCAGGCCAAGCGCCTGCGACCACAGATGAAGGTGATCGTCATCGACCCGCGACGCACCGACACCTGCGACCTGGCCGACCTGCACCTGGCGATCCTGCCGGGTACCGATGTCGCGCTGTTCCACGGCATCTTGCACCTGCTGCTGTGGCAGGACTGGATCGACCGCGACTTCATCGCCGCCCACACCGAAGGCCTGGCCGAGCTGAAGGACCTGGTCCACGACTACAGCCCGCCCATGGTCGCGCAGTTGTGCGGCATCAGCGTCGAGCAGTTGCGCCAGTGCGCTGAGTGGGTCGGCACCTCGCCGAGCTTCCTGTCGCTGTGGTGCATGGGGCTGAACCAGTCCAGTGCCGGCAGCGCGAAAAACAGCGCGCTGATCAACCTGCACCTGGCCACCGGGCAGATCGGTCGCCCCGGCGCCGGCCCCTTCTCCCTCACCGGCCAGCCGAATGCCATGGGCGGTCGGGAAACCGGTAGCCTGTCGAACCTGCTGCCGGGGCATCGGGATGCCGCCAATCCGGAACATCGGGCCGAAGTGGCCGCCTACTGGGGCGTCGAGCAATTGCCGGCCAGCCCCGGCTTGAGCGCCATCGAGCTGTTCGAGCAGTTGCGTAGCGGCAAGATCAAGGCGCTGTGGATCGCCTGCACCAACCCGGCGCAGTCCCTGCCCGACCAGACTGCGGTGCGCGAAGCCTTGCTGGCCTGCCCGTTCGTGGTCCTGCAGGAGGCCTTTCGCACCACCGAGACCGCGGCCTTCGCCGACCTGCTGCTGCCCGCCGCCAGCTGGGGCGAGAAGGAAGGCAGCGTGACCAACTCGGAACGGCGCATCTCCCATGTGCGCCAGGCCGTGGCGGCCCCTGGCGAAGCCCGTCCGGACTGGGCCATCACCCTGGACTTCGCCCGGCGCCTGGAACAGCGTCTGCGCCCGCACCAGCCCAGCCTGTTCGCCCTGGATACGCCGGCGCAGGTGTTCGATGAATACAAACAATTGACCCGCGGCCGGGACCTCGACCTGTCCGGTATCAGCCACGCGCTGATCGACCGCCTGGGGCCGCAGCAATGGCCCTTCCCCGCCGGCGCCGAACAGGGAACGCCGCGCCTGTATGGCGACGGCCGCTTTCCGACCGTCAGCGGGCGCGCGCACTTCGTCAGCGACCCTTATCGCGCCGCCAAGGAACAACGGGATGCGCGCTTCCCCCTGACCCTGATCACTGGTCGCCTGCGCGATCAATGGCACGGCATGAGCCGCACCGGCACCGCGGCCCAACTGTTCGGCCACGTCAGCGAAGCCGTGCTCAGCCTGCACCCGGACGAACTGCGCCGGCAGAACCTGCAAGCGGGCGATCTGGTGGCGCTGAAAAGCCGGCGCGGCAGCGTGATTGTCGCCGTGACGGACGACGACAGCGTGCGCCCGGGCCAGGCTTTCCTGCCGATGCATTGGGGCGATCGCTTCCTCAAGGGCGGCGTCAATGCCGTGACCCAGCCGGCGTTCGACCCGCTGTCCAAACAGCCGGAACTCAAGCACAGCGGTGTGCGCCTGGAGCCGGTGCAACTGCCGTGGCAACTGTTCGCCCTGATCGAAGGCAACGTGCAGGAGCATTTCGAGGCCCTGCGCCCACTGTGCGAGAGCTTCGCCTACGTCAGCCTGAGCCTGACCGGCCGCGAACGCCCGGCCCTGCTGTTGCGCGCGGCCAACGGCGAGGCGCCGGCGCCGCAATTGCTCAAGGACATCGACCGGTTGCTGGGCCTCAACGAGGGCCCGGTGCTGGCCTATGACGATCCGCGGCGCTCCATCGGCAAACGGGTGCGCATCGAGCAAGGACGGATCACCGCCATTCGCCTGGCCGGTGAAACCCTGGCCCAGCACTGGCTGCAGAACCTGTGGCTGGAAGGCAAGACCGACGAGCAACTGCGGCGCTGGCTGCTGGCGCCCATGAGCGCACCGCCGGGCGCGGCCGGGCTGATCGCCTCGAGCGGCAAGACCTTGTGCAACTGCAAGAACGTCAGCCAGAGCGCGGTCTGTGCCGGGATCTCCCGCGGCCTGGACCTCGATGGCCTGAAACGGGAGCTGGGCTGCGGCACTCAATGCGGCTCCTGCGTCCCCGAAATCAAACGTCTGCTGGCCACTTCGGCGCAGCCTGTCGCAATCCCCCTGTGAGGAAACCAACATGAGCGCAAAAGTCTGGCTGGTGGGTGCGGGCCCTGGCGACCCTGAACTGCTGACCCTCAAGGCCGTCCGCGCCCTGGGCGTGGCCGATGTGGTGCTGATCGACGACCTGGTCAATCCGGCGGTGCTGGAACATTGCCCCCGGGCCCGGGTGATTGCGGTGGGCAAACGCGGCGGCTGTCGCTCGACGCCCCAGGCGTTCATTCACCGGCTGATGCAGCGCTACGCCCGGCAAGGCAAGTGCGTGGTGCGCCTCAAGGGCGGCGATCCGTGCATCTTTGGCCGCGGCGGCGAAGAAGCGCAGTGGCTGCAGGAACGTGGTATCGAAGTGGAACTGGTGAATGGCATCACCGCCGGCCTGGCCGGAGCGACCCAATGCGGGATACCGCTGACCCTGCGCGGTGTCGCCCGTGGCGTCACCCTGCTGACCGCCCACACCCAGGACGACAGCAGCCTGAACTGGCAGGCCCTGGCCCAGAGCGGCACGACCCTGGTGATCTATATGGGGGTGGCCAAACTGGGGGAGATACGCGAACAACTGGTCGCTGGCGGCCTGGCAACCCATACCCCGGTGGCCATGATCGAGAATGCGTCCCTGCCCGAGCAGCGCGAGTGCCGGAGCAGTCTGGAGGCGATGCATGACGACGCCTTGGCCTTCCAGCTCAAAAGCCCGGCCATCCTGGTGGTCGGTGAGGTTGCTGCTTCGGGCGCGCAGCTGGCGGTGCTTTCCGAGACGGCCTTATCGGCCTGATTCGCGCTTCTTCCACAAATCGTAGGCAAAGAAAAACCCGGCCTAGGCCGGGTTTTTCAAAGCTGCAAGCTACAGATTACTGAGCTTGTTGAGCTTGTGCTTCAACCTGCGCTTCTACGCGACGGTTTACAGCGCGGCCAGCTTCAGTTGCGTTGTCAGCAACTGGGCGGGACTCACCGTAACCAACGGATTGAACGCGGCTCGACTCAACACCGTACTGGTTGGTCAGAACTTGCTTAACGGCGTTTGCACGACGCTCAGACAGTTTCTGGTTGTAAGCGTCAGGACCGACGGAGTCAGTGTGACCTTCAACAACGGTAGTGGTCTGTGGGTACTGCTTCATGAAGTCAGCCAGGTTCTTGATGTCAGCGTAGCTGTTAGGCTTCACGACCGACTTGTCGAAGTCGAACTTCACGTCCAGCTCAACACGAACAACTTCAGCAACCGGAGCTTCTGGCTCTGGAGTTGGCTCCGGAACTGGAGCTGGAGCTGGAGCTACCTTGCCAGCGTTGCCGCCGAAGTTCACACCCAGACCAACCAGAGCGGAGTAGTCCCACTTGCCGTTGTCCATTGCGTAGTCGGCTTCAACGCCGGCACGAGCGAACAGGTTGTCGGTGAAGTAGTACTTAACACCGGTACCAACGATAGCCAGGGTCGACTGGTCGCGACCGCTGTGGCCGTCAGCCAGGACGTTGGTACGGCTCTGGTGACCGAAACCACCCGAAACGTATGGACGCAGGGAGTCCACGCCAGCTTGACCGAAGTGGTAGGTAGCCAGCAGGCTGCCGGTGTCACCTTTGATCTTCTGGTTGCCAGTGCCGTCGTTCGAACGGGTGTGGTTGGTTTTGTCGTAGTTCAGGTCCAACGACAGGTCATCGGTCAGGAAGTAGCCGATGCGAGCGCCTGGGTTGAAGCCGTCTTCGATGTGCTTAACGCTGTCGTTGTACTGTTTTTTGTAAAACAGTTCACCCTCGACCGCGCCTTGGCCTTGCGCCAGAACGCCGAACGAAGTCACGGCAACAATAGAACCAATGGCAATGCCCAAGGTGTTTTTCAGTTTCATCCGTTAAATCCCCATCTGGTGATTGTAAAGCAGTCCCACATACCGGGGGACAACTCGGCGGTAAGTCTACCAGAACTTACCTAGACGTAAGAGATATTTGCGCCGAACTAAGTTTCAGCAATGCCTGCAAATTTCTCACGCAATTTATCAAGCGCACGCTTGTACCGCATTTTCGTAGCACTCAACCCCATGTGCATGATGTCTGCGATCTCCTGAAACTCCAGCTCTGCGACAAAACGTAGCACCAGAATTTCTCGATCGATCGGATTCACATGCACTAACCAGCGGTCAAGTCCACCCTTTTCCTCAGGTTTTGGCGCCTTTTCTTCAGACGCTTCCTCAAGAGGATCAAGACTCAACGCATCCATCAAACGACGTTTGCGCCGTTCTTTCCGATATTGGGTGATGCATTCGTTGTACGTGATGCTGTAGAGCCATGTCTTGAACTTCGATTTCCCCTCGAAGTTCTTCAGGCCATAGAGCACCTTCAACATCACCTCCTGACAGACATCATCAGCATCACGATCGTTCCCTAAATAACGCGCACAAACGTTGAAGAGGGTTCGCTGATAGCGTCGCATCAACTCTTCATATGCACGCGTTACGTGGAACAGCTCCGTGTGCGAACGCGCGACCAACTCCTCGTCAGAGAGCTCACGGGGGTCATAACGCGTGGATAGCGATTGGGCTTTATTCAAAACGAGTCGGGCCGACAGTCAGGTCAATGTCCACCGCTGCCCTGGCAAGGGCATTTTTGCGGCGGCATACATTAGCAGGGTTTGCCGGGTTAGCGGCTACTTACATGCTGCTCCAGCATGATCCGATTGGAGAGAGAGACTAGCTCACCCTCATCGGTCAGCAGTGTAGTTTTAACCGTGCCGATCTCCTCGATCTGCCCTTCGACCTCTCCAACTCGCACTTGTTGCCCAACCTGATACAACTCACGCACGTAGATTCCCGCAAGAATCTGACCGGCAATATCCCGGCTTCCCAACCCCATGGCCAAGGCAACAGCCAGACCAACGGTAATCAAAACGATCACGATCACATGGTTGAGCAGGTCGGTTTTGACCTCCAACTGACTGATCGCAACGGAAATACTGATGATGATCACCAGCCCCTGGGCGATTCGCCCCAGGCCACTGGCGTAATCCAGACCAACCCCTTCGGCGGCTCCGCGCACCAGCCCATTGGCCAGTTGCGCCAGCAATACCCCAACCAACAGCACCAGCGCCGCCCCGAAAACCTTCGGTACATACAGCGCCAACATATCGAGCGTAGCCGAAACTCGCTCAAGGCCAAGGGATTCTGCGGCAGAAACCAGGAAAATCAGTAAGACGAACCAATACACGATTTTACCGATCAGGGTAGAAATCGGCACCTGCAGCCCCGCGCGGGACAGCAGTTTGGTCAGGCCGGTGCCGCCCATCAGGCGATCCAGGCCCAGCTTGGCGAGCAATTTCGACAGCAAGGTATCGAGCAGCTTGGCCACCACGAACCCCAGCAGCAGCACGACCAGCGCGCCAAACAGGTTGGGAATGAAGTTCGCTACCTTGGTCCACAATGCGGTCATCGCAGTGACGAGGCTCTGAGTCCAGAGATCAAGTTCCATATTCAATCAGCCTTATCAGCAGTGCGAGCATTGGATTTAAGACGGGAAACCGGCGCGATATGGGCCGATCCGTTATTCAGAGCAATCATCAGCGCGGGCAACCAGCGGCCGAGCAGGCTGAACAGATCCCCGGCCCCCACCTGCCGGTTGGCGGTTTTCAGCACGCGGCCCAGGCACGCATCGTCGTCCCGGGTGGACGGTGTGGCCTTGAGCATGTCACGCAACGACTGTTCAAACGGATCGTGCATACGCACCTCTCGAAATGTCTGTGAAAGACGCGATCAGAATTCTTCGGGTCACATGGATCATCGTCAGACCCAGCGCAAACGTCGGAATAACCACCACTGCCCCAGAGCCACCAGCACCATCAACAGGCAAGCGATGAGAAACCCGTAGGGACTGTTGGAAAGCGGAATGCCCCCCACATTGATCCCCAGCAAACCGGCCAGGAAACTCATCGGCAGGAAGATCCCGGTGATGATCCCGAAGCGAAACATGATGCGATTCATGCGTACGCTCAAACGCCGGTCTTCGGCCTCCAGCACAAGCCCCACGCGCTCTCGGGTCAATTCGAGCTCTTCCAGATAGCGGGTCAGGCTGTTGTTCAGTTCATTCCAGTAATCGCCATCGTCATCGGCGAACCAAGGCAGCCTGGTACGGCTGAGCTGACCGAAAATATCCCGCTGTGGCGCGAGGAAGCGCTTGAGTCCGGCAGCCCGTCGACGGATTTGCAGGATGTTGGCCTGCTCGGGGGTATACCGTTCGTCGGCATCCAGTTTTTCTTCCTCGGTATCGACCACTTCCGAGAGGTCGCTGACCAGGTCCTGCACCTTATGGGTCAGGTGCTCGGCCATATAAAGGATGAGTTCGGAGGCGTTTTTCGGCCCCTTGCCGTCCCCCAACTGCACCAACAGCTCGTCGGTGGCGCGCAGTGGTCGCAGACGCAGGGAGATCACGCGTTGGGCGGAACCGAAGATGCGTACCGAAACCATGTCTTCCGGTTCGGCCCCCGGATTGAGGTTGATCCCGCGCAAAAACAGCAGAAACTCGGAGTCCGGCAGCGCCAACAGGCGCGGCCGGGTGTTTTCTTCGAGCAGAAGGTCGCAGCTGAACTCGCTCAAGCCGCTGGATTTACGCAACCAGGTCTGGGTCTGTGGATGACTGCGGTCCCAATGCAGCCAGAGGCTTTCATGGGCTTGCAGTTGCAGGTCGTCCAATTCAGTTCGGGCAATCGCACGCGCACCACCTTTACCGTCCAGCACCAGGGCATGCACCAGCCCCCATTGCGCGTTGTCTTCCTCGAACATCCTCATCCCTTGCTTGGTCGACTGCTTATTCGGGCATTTTCAGCGGGCTTGGCGAAACGATCACGCCGTTGTTGTCGGCATAGACATACTCGCCCGGACGGAACGTCACCCCGGCAAAAGTCACCGCCACGTTCAGATCGCCAATACCGCGCTTGTCGGTCTTCATCGGGTGGCTGGCCAGCGCCTGGACGCCCAGGTCGGTTTGCGCAATCACATCGACATCCCGGATGCAGCCGTAGATCACCAGCCCTTCCCAACCGTTCTTGGCCGCTTTCTCGGCCAGCATGTCGCCCAGCAGCGCCCGGCGCAGGGAGCCGCCGCCGTCCACCACCAGCACCTTGCCATGGCCCTTGAGTTCGACCTGTTCCTTGACCAGCGAGTTGTCTTCGAAGCACTTGATGGTCACGATTTCGCCACCGAAGGAGTCGCGGCCACCGAAATTGCTGAACATCGGTTCAACCACCTGCACCAATTCCGGATAGGCGTCGCACAGGTCGGGGGTGAGGTAATGATTCATCGAGAAACTCCTGTAATGGAAAGAACACGTCGCGGTGTCGGAATTTGCAGGGTTCATGCTCAGAGATACGAGCCCAGACAGCGAAGGTTTAGCTTCACCCAGCCTCGATCCCCATGCGATTCACGATACGCCAATTTCAGCGGGCTGGATCGACACGAACAGAATGCCGAACTAGCGACCGAATGTGACCAGAACCGCTCAAGGCGTCATATCTTAGCCGCAAGCGCATCGAAACGAAATGCTCTTGTCAGCGCCTTCGCCCTCAACCCGCGGCTGCCAGTTCGGCGCCCGATGCCAGCAAGGGGCTCTGCTGATCCATCAACCAACGCGCCACCAAAGGCCAGACTTCGGCCTGCGCGGCCTTGCTCACCAGCATCTCGACATGGCCGAAGTTGCCGCTGAACCCTTGCTCGCGCCCCAGGCAGACGAACTGCTTGTGCTCGGAGCCCAACTGGTCGAACAGCTTGCGGCAAGCCCAGGTCGGGTCCTGATGATCCCCGGCGGCGCTCACCGTCAGTACCGGCATCGATACATCGGACAAGCCGGCCCACCAGTCCTTCTTGCCATCGCCGAAACGCCCGAACAGCCCGTACCAGCGCAGGCTTTCCAGGGCCAGGCCAATGGGCTCGTCCTCGGGGCCGCGCTTGAGCCGCGAGCCGGACAGCTGGGCAAAGCGCTTGAGGATGAAACGCCCGCCCCACTCCACCGCCGGGATCTTCAGTGGCCAGTAGGTACGGCTGACCTGGGAGCCAAACAGCGCCGCCGACGCCACCGCCGGCTCTCCCAGGTACTGGCCGCCCAAGGCCGCCGCCAGGGTGATGCCGCCCAGGGAGTGGCCGATCCAGTGTGGAACCTGGCCGCTTTGCTCGCGCACGAAGGCGCCGATGGCCGGCAGGTCGTATTGCGCATAATCGGCGACGCGGTTCTTGCGGTAGTCGGCATTGCGTCGTGACAGGCCATGACCGCGCATCTCGGGAATCCATACATCGAAGCCCATGCGCGCCAGATAGGCGCCCAGGCCGATGCCCTTGGGCGAATACCAGAAGCGCCGGTTGGAGAAGCTGCCGTGCAGCAGGATCACCGGAATACCACGGGATTCGGCCTCGTCCGCCATTCCCAGGCGGGTGACGGCCAGCTCCACCGTGCTGTCCGGACTGTTGCCCGGCTTGAGACGGTAGACATCTTCACTCAGGTCGCCTCGACGTTCGGCACTGATCAAGGCGACGGGAAATAGGTTGCTGCTGCTTTGCATAATGTTCTTGCACAAAAAAGGGCGGCATCCGGAGGGAGCCCGCCCTACTTGAATCTCAAAGCGCCGGCTGCCCCAGGGCTGGCCAGCGCTTCATTCCCTCAGACCGCGCCCTGGCCCTCGGCCAGGAAGAACCAGGTTTCCAGTACGGAATCCGGGTTCAGCGAGACGCTTTCAATCCCTTGTTCCATCAGCCACTTGGCCAGGTCCGGATGGTCGGACGGGCCCTGGCCGCAAATACCGATGTATTTGCCAGCCTTGTTACAGGCTGCGATGGCGTTGGCCAACAGCTTCTTGACCGCCGGATTACGCTCGTCGAACAGGTGCGCGATGATGCCCGAGTCGCGGTCCAGGCCCAGGGTCAGCTGGGTCAGGTCGTTGGAACCGATGGAGAAGCCGTCGAAGAACTCGAGGAACTCTTCGGCCAGGATCGCGTTGGAAGGCAGCTCGCACATCATGATCACGCGCAGGCCATTTTCACCGCGCTTGAGGCCGTTTTCGGCCAGCAGATCCACCACCTGGCTGGCTTCGCCCAGGGTACGGACGAACGGCACCATGATCTCGACGTTGGTCAGGCCCATGTCGTTGCGCACGCGCTTGAGGGCGCGGCACTCGAGCTCGAAGCAGTCGCGGAAGGATTCGCTGATGTAACGCGAAGCACCGCGGAAGCCCAGCATCGGGTTTTCTTCTTCCGGCTCGTCGGTCGATGCATTGCTGCGCTGCCAACTCTTTAAGACCGTTCTGCACCACTTGATGGGTGCCTTCAAAACCCGGACCGATCCAGCGAAAGCTGTT